>JAPPMR010000682.1 GCA_028818995.1 Candidatus Poribacteria bacterium
CGCCAAGGTATCTAACGATGGCTATCGGTGCTTCGTTGATTCGGTTACCCGAGGCATCAGACACATAGTATGCCTGCAATCCGTTCGGGAGATTGAAGACGACTTCACCGCCGTCGTGTGTAAAGGAGAGGGGGTGTGTCAAGATATCCCGCGTTCCTGTATTTTCTGCAAAGTCATAACTTTTCCAATACGCGCCGTACCGAGAGGTGTGGCGTTCCACGACGCGGTTGTTATTCGAGACACCAGATTCTTTAAAACCTGCGCGCCGGACATGCACCCCCGGCGCGCTCTCAATGTTCCTCGCGACATTTACATCAAGGTCTCTCTCCAATTCGCTATCGGTTTCTGGCAAGTCCAGAATGTCGTGGTAGAGCGGTGGTAAGGATGCTGTCCCAAGAAACCAATCAATATGCATGAACGGCACCCCACATTTAATTTCTGCTTGGAGGTTCGATAACATTTCAAGCAAGACCGCTCGTGGTTCATCATTGAACTCTATATTATAAGGGTACATCTGCTCATGCTGCGTCCACGCTTTATTTCTGTCCCATTCGTAATGCCGCAGATCAATGTAGAAGATCGTCTCAGCGATGTCTATTGGTACCGGGTTACGTATTTCAAATCCCCAAGAGAGGCTGTTAACGAGTTTAGAGAGGGCAAGTTGATAAGCCTCCAATTCCTCAAGACTTTTACCAGCGTTATAGAGATGCGTCAATGTAAAGTAGCGTGCAAAGGGACGGTCAAAGGGCTCGAGGGTGGCAAGGTGTGCCTGGATTGCGGTAAGCATTGCATCGGTTGTAATGAAGGTGATGTCGTGCTGGACCTCCCAATCCTGCGCGCCTTCGGCAATCCATTGTCGAATTGTCTCAATTGCTGCCGGTGGAAGTGGCGGTTGTGCAAAAGGCATCTGGGCACCGTTTTCGGTAGGACCAAGCAACCGCTTATAGAACTCGGAGGCATCGGGGCTTCCAGGAACAACTGTCCCGGTAGCAATCAATCCTTGGGCAGATTCAATGATGAGTTGTTCGGTAAAGGAACCGTTTGGTCCGTGGCAGGTGAGGCAGTTCTGTTGAAAGATATTGTATGCCTGTTGTGCAAGGTTCTGCTGTGCCTCCGCGCTTCCAAATCCTAATAGAATGAGTGTTAAGATAATTGCAGTGTAGCACAAACCGTGCGTTTGGATTCCGAAGTCTTTTCCGGGTTTCATCATCAATCTCCTTTTATTTTTTCACTAACATCTTACCCGTTGCCGTAAAGTCACCGGCTGTAAATATATAAAAATAGACACCGCTGGCAACCGATTCACCGAGTTGATTGCGTCCGTCCCAATACGCTGCACGACTTCGCTGTTGGTAAATCCCCGCGGATTGATGCCCCACATCCAGAGTCCGAACCAAGGTGCCGTTTGTCGCATAGATACGAATTTGAACGGCAGCACTTGTTGCGAGTTGATAGGGTATCCATGTCTCTGGATTGAATGGATTAGGATAGTTTGCAAGCAATGCTGTCCTTTCTGGAATCAACAACATTAAAAGACGTTTTAAGTTTGAAATACCTTGTTGAAACGTAAGCGAGCCATCGTTTTCAACCTGCGCTTGTGCTATCCACGATTGTATGACTGCTGGGTCTAATTTCATGCTGTCTCGTGCAAGTGCAGCAGGGGCGGTGGGAATCCCCGTGATTTCGCCGAGATGCTGTGCTACAAGGATGAGGTCTGATATATTACGCTTTCCGTCGCCATTCACGTCTGTTCGCGCGTTGATTGGCTGCGCTTTTCCCATATCTTGCCCCACGAGGATTAAATCCAGAATATTGATTTGTCCATCTTCATTTACATCATAAGTGGGAGTTTCTGATGCACTTCGGGAAATCGGCGGGTTCACCGTATATTTGGTGTCAGTGTCAAACCCAAAAAACCCTTTCCACTGATTAAAGTGATGGTTGTCAAGTGCGACTAATAATACGTTTGTGCCCTCGTCGAGGGTGACAGGAAAAAACCTGTGGTAACCCTCACCCCAATGTCCGTCACGTTTCTGGTGAACCAGTTCGCCATTAAGATAGACTTTGACCCCATCCCGGTGTCCGACAAACATCCGTGTTTCCTGTTCGTGAGGGGATTTCAAGGTGGCAGAGCCATAGACGACGAGGTTTCCCATACCTTGGACCCCCAGCATTTCACCGATGTTATTACCCCCAGCAGGAGTGATGTTATCGGCTGTCCATTCATTTTCTCCAACTAATTTTCCTTCCGATGCCCCGACAGTCGCGACTTTCCCTTCTGTTACGGTTCCGTTACTCGCTTGTGCAAGCAAATCTCCGTCGCCGACACGGTTCCCAGGCACTAACACCCATAACCACGGTCCCTCTATTATCGTACCCCCCGTTGGAAACGCTGAGGTGTTGTGGTGAAGGATAGGAATAGACAATCCTCCTAAAGCCGATAAATCCGATATTGGATTGTGGGTAATTCCTATCCATGTCAAGTTGGTTAACCCCGCCAGTGGAGATACGTCCAATATCTGGTTCTCCGAAAGGTTCAATCGGGTCAACCCCGTTAAACTCGCCACCGGTGAGATATCCGTAATTTCATTGCCTACAAGATAGAGTTCTTTTAAACCTGTTAACCCCTCCAAAGCGGAAAGGTCTGATAATTCACCCCCGCAAATATCCAAGGTGCGCAATTTTGGTAATTTTGCAAACGGTGCCAAGTCTAAGATCGGAGTACCCCAAGAGTGAAAACGGGTCAGACTGGTTAACCCTGTAAGGGGGGACAAATCCGCTGGCGGATTCCTGCTCATCCCTATAGAATTCAGTTTCATCAAACCCGCGAGCGGAGATAAGTCGTATATGATATTATCTGAAATACCTAAGTGATGCAAGTTGATTAATTCTTCGAGCGGTGAAAGGTCAGATATCAGATTATGTCCGATATGTAGATGGTTCAGGTTGATCAACCCCGCAATTGGTGATAAATCGCGTATTGCGTTTCTTCCTAACTCTATAACGCGTAGTCTAATCAATCCCGCAAGTGGCGATAGATCAGAAATCAAATTGTTGTTGCATCTTATAACTTGCAATTCTGTTGCAAATTCAAGTCCTGTCAGGTTGCTGATATCCGCATTATGCGCTTCAAGGTGTGTCAATCTTGCCATCTCATCTGCGGTAATCCGCGCGTTTGATGTTTTACCGAGTGCTTCTGCAATTGCCGCGCGCAGGTTCGTGTCGGGAATGTTAACAGTTTGTGCGGATGCTGTCGCTGGAAATATCAAGAATAGCGTTGCGCAAAGCACGAACATGTAAACGGAAATATGTTGTGTTTTGGTGAATTGCATGCAGGATGATCTCCTTTTCTACTATTAGACACTATATTAAAAATAAAGAGCAATATGTCTTCAGTGCCCGAAAAACAACTATTTTTATAGCATGTATACTGCCGTTTCTGCCGGTCTCTACCATCAAGCATCTCTGTTTCAACGAATAAGGAGAATCGCTTGGAGAAGGACGGTAGGAGTGCCGAGAACTCTTCAGGGTTAAAACCTGTCAGAGACAGAAGTTGTTGCGGTTTATCCTTGAAAACCTTCATAACGAATCATCCACTGGTTTCATACAGTTCATTTTTCACAGTAAATAGTATAGAATTTTCATGCCCTATTGTCAACAAAAACAGCGAGACCTATTGGGGTGTCACAATCAATTTTTTAGGCAACAATTTGAATCTGCTCTTTAGGATAGATTCTGGCAATAATAATATCAAAAGTGCCTTTTGTCCACTCTATTGTTTCAACACTATCCCTCTCTCATATATGTTCGGAAAAACTGAAGGGTTTTATCGCAAAACCTTTAGACATCAGTATCCTTTAGTTCTTTTATTGTTTGATACAAGAAATATAGACCTATCAAAAAGACTGGAACGGCGATTAGAAAATGAATGATACGTTTAGTAGGGTGGTAATAGTATACAATCCCTATACCAATTACGAGAATTATATGTATAGCTACTCTAATGAGATATTTCATTACTGTTAAAAAGCCCGATAAGTCGTTTTAGGATTTGTTAAATTCGCTATAGATTCGTCCCATGGGGAAATGTCATCACGCGATAGGTGTTCTCTTGGGGCGCATCCCATGCACCAGCACATTGTTAGTGTTATAGAGAGAGCAAGTAACTTTTTCATAATGTACTCCTTAAGACCCTACTATTTTTCCTAAAAGATATCTTCAAATTTTCGCTAAACTGCTTTACTAATTGTGCGAAAATATGCTACACTAAAAGAGCAGTTGAAAGGGCGCGTTAAACGCCCCTTCAATAACAATAGGCAGCAAAAGACCCAATCCCTTGTGTTCTTAACTGCCAACGTTAACATGGAAGACATTGACTGGTACTCTCTGCCTTCCAACTGCATCTATACTGGGGGAAACCCCAGTATACCACATTTATCATTATAGAATATCTGTTAACTTCTGTCAAGTAAGAATTGTCTATATGAAGATTAATAATTTAATCGGTAATTCTATGACGGGTGATAACAAATGGATCGGTTCGTAGTCGTGCGATTCATCGCACGTTGCGTGGTCTCCACAATTATCCAAGTTATTTGTTAAACCTCATTATCGGTGATATTGCTTCGCAGTGAGAATAGAAACGGTGTATTTAAGCGACCGCACTCCTAATGAAGATTAATAAATTAAACGGGTAATAACCTGACATATTGAAGGAGTTGTTTTGACCCGCCTATATCCGTAGCAATTTGAGGTACAGATACCTCTATCTCAAGAACCTTAACCTCCAAATATAAAAGAGGAAAGAATATTCAGGAGAAATAAAAAGTGATTCGAGTGTTTATTTCTACATTCTGTATTGTGCTGCTGGGTGTGTTATTACCCATTGTAGCAGTGGATGCACAACGAGATGAAGCGACAGTCGCTGCAAACTGGACCTTTAATGACGGCAGTGCCAAAGATACCTCAAAGAAAGGATTGAATGGCAATTTTAGTGGAAAACCGAAAGCCGTTGATGGCATCGCCGGAAAAGCGTTGCAGTTTGACGGTGAAGATGATGGCATAAAAATTCCAGATTCCGCGGACATAAATACAGTCGGTCCGTATACCAACCGGACGGTCGCTGCGCTCTTCAACTGCGATGATG
>JAPPMR010000991.1:0-1312 GCA_028818995.1 Candidatus Poribacteria bacterium
GTGTTAACAATTGGATCAGTCTCAGCGCGCGGTTACTGTTTTCGCATAAGGGAAGTCCAACGGGAAACCATCCAGATTTGGATATAAACAGGAGTCCAAGCCACCGCCCTGATTTTCAAGGTTTCAACAGACTTGATGTTGCGATTTCAAGTAATTTGATAGTACCGACAGGCACACTGGCAGGACAGCGTCTCGCTATTGAGTTCATGGTGCCTGTTTATCAGAACCTCACGGGAACGCAACTGAAAAACACGTGGAAACTCGTCCTCGGTTGGCAGTACGCTTTCCCGCTATTGTAACAGGGCTTACGCACAATTGGTAGGCGCGCTTTGATGAAGATTAATTTTAATTCGGTAATTTTCCTGCCGAACAAGACAGGCTACCTTCAAAGTTATCAAGGTATTCTAATTGTCAAAGCCTCGGATCTTCTGGCACAGTTCCAATAAACAAATCACAAGCGAGAAAGCACGGCCTGTACCAAAAGCGGAATCATCAACTCATGGTGTCCCGTGAAGGTATACCCCTTGCCCCCCATCTCTGTTGGTCGTTTTACGACATTCTCTGCAGGACGATATTGTTGGATCATATCAAAATCGGCAGCTGTGAAGTGCGATACCGTATTTCCCAAATTCCGAGCAATAGTTAACGTCTTTAGAAACACCTCTGGCAAAATTACCGCCGATCCGAGATTCAACACAACCCCACCATCTTCTAACTGTGTGACCAATTCAGTCAACAAGCGAAAATCTGTAAAACTCGCCTCACCAATCGCAGCACCGTTTGCAGATGGATGCTGGTGGATAATATCTGTGCCGATAGCGACATGTACAGTAATCGGAATATTAAGTTGAATTCCTGCAGCGAGGAGACTATACGTGTTGTAAGGAGCATCCAATGCTATCAACTTTTTACCCAATGCTTCCCCCATGCCGATGCCCGTATCAGCAGCATGCTGAATCGTCTCGTTCATTAGTTTTCCTGTTTCTTCCCACATCCCAAACTGTCCTGTCTGTAGATAGGCAGAAACATCTTCGGAAGTTTCGCCAATCAAAGCAATCTCAAAATCATGGATGCTACTTGCCCCGTTAAAGGCAAAACCGGTTATCACACCGCGTTCTGCTAATGCAATTAAGAGCGGTGATAAACCACACTTAATAACATGTCCACCCATCATCACAATAACTGCTTTTTCACGCTGATAAGCAGTCACAATTTTGTCAATAAATTCTAAAAAGTCTTGTCCCTTGAGTATTTTAGGTAGGGATGATAGAAACGAAGACAGGCCAACCTGTGAGTCTGGCAGAGTAGCAAA
>JAPPMR010000991.1:1322-5144 GCA_028818995.1 Candidatus Poribacteria bacterium
TGATACGATCCTTCAGCGGATAAGTTTTCACAGAAGATATGTCAACCGGTTTCAAGTTTTTCTGCATGTTTTTCGTCCTTATGTATTTGGATATAATATATTATGCCGATAATAAACCAGAAAAGCAATAGCGAACGGTGATGAAATATATAATCTGCTATTCCATAGACAAGCACAGAAATCAAAAATCCACTTCCACCAATAAATGCTCCCATGTTCCAAAAAAGTCCTTCGATATCCATTCTGGATCGGATTGTCCAAATTCGCTTCCAAATTAGACCGATCATCCACAAAAATAGGAACAGGGAAGGGATACCTTGTTCAACTACGATCTGCAAATAGATGTTGTGGGCATGATAGGGGACATCGGACAGATCAGACGGTGCATTCAATTGCGCTTCATGGCGAAACCGCCCCAATCCAATGCCGGTAATAGGATATTTCTGAATGAGATCAAGTGATACACGCCACCACTGCGGACGTTCTCCCATAAAACCAGCAGGTCGCTCAACCATGGTGTTGAAACGTGTCTTGATGTGCTGGGGCATTAGCAATACAAATGCTCCTAAAATCAATACTATTAAAGTGCCTCCTATCAATACACGTTTCAAAAGACTACTGATAGATTTTAATTTTGATAAGTTAATCACAACTAAGTAGAAACCGATACATACTGTCGCAGCAGCAACACCCACCCAGGCACCACGCGTGAGTGTTAACGCCAGATTCACTGTCATCATGGTAACAAGAACACCGAGAACAAAAATTATCAATATCCCATTCTTCTGTTTATGTAGTGATTGCCAGCTTGCAACAAAAAAACCTATTACAAAAGGAAGACTGAGGGCGAGGTACGCGCCAAGGTAATTTGGCGCCTTAAAAGTGCCAGTGAGACGTTGTTCAATCATGTACACCATGAGTTGTGTTTCACCCTTATGAACTTCGTAACGTCTGTCCCTCTCTAAGTCATCAATCCGCCATTCATCTGTTTTTTTTGACTGCAAGATCGACGCACTCTGGGAAAGTGGGATATTGATATGACGCAATTCGCCACGTAATTCGTCTGAAAACCCTTCTCCTGCCGAAAGTTCTTGCTGATATTCTAAGTCGACTCTTCCCATCAAACTGAGTGCTAAACCTGAATCGTTCACATAGTACCAGATACCAAGTGATGAACTCATCCCCGCGGCAACAAAAAATGCAATTAGAACATGTCGCCACCGAATTCCCAAACGGCTATGGATAACAGCATAAAATAGTAGGATAGCGCGAAGCAGCTTCCAAAAGTAGCCAAGACTACTGGTCGCACGATGTGGGGCAAAGAGGCAAGCGACCAATGCCAATCCTAAAAATAGTGCGATTGGAATGTCAAGAGGAATACGACACCAATTGAGTTTTCGCTCTAAGATTGTCCGTCCCACCCATCCGAATAGGACAAGCGACATCCCTATATTGAGGAACACTGTTAAATTATCGAATGGAAGTGAGAGTACAAAAATTAAAAAACCGATATAAGTCGCTAAATCGAAAATCTTGGATAATGTGAAATTTGATCCCGAAGGAAGTTTTGATTTTAACATAGATGTTGTTTCGTGTATTACTTCTTGTAGTAAAATCCGAAAATATGTTCACATTTCAATGAATAACAAACCCGACACACTCTCGCTGGCGAGGTTTCCTAACCTCGCCAATGTAAAGGTAATTGCGGATTTTAGTATAAAAACTTCAAAACTTATGCAAATACTAAAGGACGCAACATAATTTAAGATTAATTGCTAAAAACCGCACAATGAATTGGATTGAACGTTATAACACTTGAAAAAGGCAAAATGTGCAAAGAAATAGGAAGGGTTAGACATGGACAAGGGACTTACCTGACGTTGAAAAGCATAAGCAGGAAAAACTTACCCATTCTATAAGGAATTGTAGGTTGTCGTCTAATATTGAAGGGTTTTCACCTGTATGAGATTTGTCTTTGTCTATTTCAAGGGTGCGAGAGGGTACGGTGAGGTGGTGTGCGTATATGAATTGTTTGCCTTTGAAGTCAAGTGTGGGCATGGCGTTTCCTTTCTGGTACGAATGTTTCCTTAGAAAATTTTGTTCATGTCAACAGGGAATTCAATCTTCTTCATTTCTCTGGCTAATTTCAGTTTCCAACCTTCGTCATCCCCCATAGACATATAAGATAAATGAGATAAACCGTGAATATCTGATGGCAACTCAACGTCTTTCTCGTAGAGAACGCATACCCTTTCCCTGCCTAACTGAGCAAGAAAATATCCAAGTTCCAAGATCACGTTTGACGTGCCCTTGGCTGTAGTTTTTCTTCCTGATCTTTTGGCGCGCCAATATCATCAGCTGTCAACAAAACAATCGCAAAACCTGCTTCGTCTGCATATTCTTCAAACTTATCAATCATTGTTTGCCCTTTACTTGGTTGTTCGTCAAGTATAGTTTCAGTTAAGTCCAAGTCAGCGATGAACCTTGCGATTTTATGTTTAGCAGCTTCGTCATGTCCGTGTACGATGAAAACCTTATCCCCAAAGATACGCTCAGGCGGTTCTGGTTCTTCAAACAGTTCAAGTCTGTTTCTGATTCCTTCTAAGCTTTTAATGCAATCTGTCATATCTGTTCTGTATTCGTTTATTTTATATTCCACGTAGCCTATATAATTTTCAACGTAGCCCTCATAATGAAGATAATCCATTTCATCACGATCAAACTTTTTATGAATGAAGTCTTTTTGCTCTTGTGCTACCACTAAACTGTCAAATAACTTCACTAAGAGATCTGCGTTATACCTTGACCAATTGATGGCTTCCTTATTTACTATATCAAATTCCTGCTCTGAATCTATTGACCGTTCCCGAAGTTTTTGTCCTTCTTCAATTCGTGTTGTATTTTCTTTTCTGCTTCTCCTCTACTCACAAGCAGTTTTGGCAGTGTTTTTTCTTTCATAGATTCTCCGTCAATAGGTACACTTAAGTACTTCCATAGCAGGGTGATTCCTAACAATTGGATTATAAAATTTATTCAGAGAATTTTCAAGTTAAAATAAATTACGATGTGTAAAATTTGAGATTAGCCACGTCTTCTTTTTTGTAGTAAGTCCGATTTATCAGCCTCCCAAAATCCGCGTAATCCCGCGTAACCCGAGATTCAAAAACGCGTCCACCCAACTTTTCCTGCAAACTTATTGGAAATAGGCTCATGTAAAAAGTAAGTGCTTTGTTTATGAACTCATATTGAGTAAACATAAGGATATGGTAAATAGGATTTGAAAAGTGGTTTTTTATGTTCACTAAACATGCAGGTATCCGAAAGGGTATCTGCATGTAACTTTGAGGTAGAGGTTTTGGCATGCTGTCCTGTAGCAGTCCCAAACTTTCCTTGCTAAAATCATGAATATGGTGGATTATAAAATAAATTAACATCTTGCATCCCCTGGTTAGGTGAGGTTTCCTAACCAGGGGGCAGAGTATCCAAGGACTTCTAAAATCTACTATAGTTTGGACAATTTTAGAGTTCTGGAGTCATAACTTATAGTGAACTTTCAAATTAAAGAGACACATTTCTGTAGGAGCGATCTCCGAATCGCGACGAAACTCATTGATAGTCGGGAATCGGAGTTCCCTCCTACAATTCAAAATGTCCTGTTAATTCTAAAGGTCACTATAAATTGATGGAACGCATAAGGTATTAACTGGATTATATGCTACACTTGTCGCCCCGCTGGGGCTCTAACCCCATGCAATAGTCTTGTGCTATACACTTGTCGCCCCGCTGGGGCTAATGTTTGATACTATATCATTATTTTTCTTT
>JAPPMR010000917.1 GCA_028818995.1 Candidatus Poribacteria bacterium
ACCGCCCCAACCGGAAGTGGTAACCCAAAGGAACAGTATCCTTCCCACAATCTCTTGGACAAATTGGATAGGAATCGTTTGGGCATGTGTGAGTATTTTCTTCCTTGCCCGTTTGATTGTTGGAATCTGTGCTGTTTGGCATGTCTCTGTCCGTGCTAATGATATTAGCAGCACAATTGATCAGCCGCATCTTAATTGGAATCGTCAGTTTAGTGTGCGGCTCAGCGACAGAATCAAAATGCCAATGATGTGGGGTATTTTTCGTCCTGTTATTTTGTTACCGACTGATGCAGCGAATTGGCAAACGGATCGCCTCCGTGCCGTTTTGCTTCACGAAACTGCACATATCAAAAGATGGGATTGGTTGACACAGACAATCGCACAGATTACATGTGCGACTTACTGGTTTAATCCATTCGTGTGGTTTACAGCGCATCGGATACGGACAGAGGCTGAACAAGCGTGTGATGACCAAGTGCTAAATACCGGATATCAATCAACCGATTATGCCCGACATTTACTTAATATTACACGTGACGTGAAGTTGGCTAACACAATTTCACGTACAGCTGTAGCGATGGCGCGCTCCTCAAGAATTGAAGGAAGGCTCCGAACTGTTCTCACTGAAAACCTAAATCGGCATCCAGTAACAAAGGCTGTCGTGGGAATAGGTCTGCTTATCCTCACTTGTTTTACTGTACCGATAGGTGTGCTCCATTTAGCACAAGCAGTTGACTCGGAGAAAGCACTGTATCAACAAATTCAGGAGGCATCCAAATCCCAGCCAACACCAGAGGAGATGCTACCAAAACCGAGAGTGTATGGACAGGAGTCGGGTTTGGCAAAGTACCAGCAGAATTGGGAACAGAATCTTGAACTTTGCGAACAATTTCTTATTGCCTACCCGGACAGTGAACGATATGACACTGTGTGGTTTGAGAAACTGAATTATCTCTTTGGACTCCAACGCTATGCTAAGTTTGATACTGGTGCTGAAGCGTTTCTCTCGGAATTGCCAACCTCAAGATACATTGATAGACTCCGTCGTTTCCGTGTTTATCGATTTATGGATGAGGGTAAATTTGACCAAGCACTTGCAGAGTTGGACAAGATTGCTGACCCCGCAATGCTGCCCGAGGTATATAAACGCAAAGCAGGTATCTATAATGAAATGGAAAATTGGGAGAAAGAGGATAAGTATAACAAGCTTTGGACTGAACTCGTCTTAGGCAAGCTGGCACCCAAATTTTCGCGTAAGAGTGTAGATGGTGATCCTATTTCATTGGAATCCTTTCGTGGAAAAGTTGTTGTGCTTTACTACTGGTCAACACGAGAGGGAATGACCGAAGGGATGGTCCCGACGCTCAAGCGACTTCACGCAATGCACCGCGACAATTCTGATTTCGTTTTGATCAATGTCTGCACGCGGAGCAGCAAAACGGAGATGACACAATTCATTGAAAAACACGCGATGCCGGGTATTCATCTGCACCTCGAACCCGAGGCGATACCACCGCGATTCGGTATCATCAATTTGCTCAACTATCTGCCTCGCTATGTAATTCTTGATAAAACGGGAATAGTTCGTGAGAACGGAAACACTTTCTGGATGGGAGATTTCAAAATTGAACATCTGGTTACGGCACTGATCGCCGAGGGCCCAAAAGCTGGTAATGAACGAATTATCCCTCAAGTCAATCAATTCCTTGCCTCCTCTTATCTTCGGAAAGGTCAGATTGAAAAAAGCATCGCTGAATATGAAAAGATACTTGCCTTCACCCCAAACAATCTTGACATTATGATGGCAATTTTCAATCTGGAAATGTTCCCGGGGGCAAGAACAGCGTTGATAAACCGAGCATACGACCGGATGCTTGAATTACACAAATTGAACCAGAAATCTCCAGAACTTGGTCTTAACATTAATTATCACATCCTGGAGTTGGTGAAACTTTTTGCAGCACAAGGTGACCAAGAGAAAATAAGGAAGTTGTTTCAGATTGCGGTTACAAACCATAGTTTTGAGACTATCAATTATGTTTTGGAGAACAAAGAACGTTTTGCATTGCTTCAGGATACACCTGAATTTCATAAATTCCTCACTGAGGCACCACCGGAACAAAAACCGAACGAAACCCGTTCTGATGATCCCGGGCAAGCACAACAGAACGTTGAGATATGCAAGCATCATCTACTCGAAATTGGCAAGGCGATTCAAGCATATCAAAAGGAACATGGAGAGTTTCCAGAATGGCTCTCAGACCTTTATCCGAAATATCTACCAAACGCAGACACCTTGCTTTGTCCAGCGGATGAAGACGGTGGCAAGCCTTATTATCTTGTCAATACAGACCCGAAAATGTCCATGAGTTACGATTATCAATTTCACCCGCAGTACCGAAAGGATAAAACTGAGGAACGTCTCATGTATGGTGACGTTTTACCGCTTGTTCGTTGCCGACATCATGAGAATCAACCGTTTGAGTGTCATAACTTGAGTTTTGCCTTTAAGATATATTGGTCATCTGGACCATACAAACCGGATGAGATGTATGAAACCGTTGAGGAAGCCATTGAAGCTTTGGAAAATGGACTTCAGCGACAAGCAGATAATGAAAGGTTCTTTCATTTCTATACTACGCTTGCACGTTTCTACATTGAAGTCGGGCGCGAAAAAGATGTTGAGGATATCGTAAACCGTTTCAAATCAGTCATGAACCCTGACAGTATAGAAGATAATTTTCGACTTGGAACAATACTTGAAATATCGAACCAACCTAAAGAAACGCTTAAGGTCTTTGAAAAACTTGAGAAGCGGTATCCGGACAATTATTTAGTTCTTGATGAACTTGCGCGAATTCATGAGAGACTCGGCAATTCCGAGCTCGCGGAAGAATATCGGGACAAGGCTGATCCTATGTCAGAATTGATAGGAAAAGTTGTCCCCGACTTCTCTGCAACGGACATTGAAGGCAAACCGATTTCGCTTGAACAATATCGTGGGAAAGTTGTTCTACTTGATTTCTGGGCAGTGTGGTGCGGTCCCTGCATTAGCGAAATGCCAAACGTAAGACAGGTTTATAATACCTATAAAAACCAAGGATTCGATATTATTGGTGTCAGTCTTGATACTGATGAAGTAAGATTGCGGAACTACCTCAAAGCGAATGATATTTCTTGGCGCCAAATTTTTAGTGGGCAAAAATGGAATAGTCCGCTGGCAAAACAGTATCATATTCGCAGCATTCCCGCACCGTGGCTTATTGCAAGAGACGGCAGGTTAATTTCGCGTAAAGCCAGAGGGATTGAGTTAGAAAGTCTCGTCGTGGAGGCCCTGAAAACCAAACCCAAGTAAATTTTCATAGATAAGGGAAATGTTCAATATTATTTCATAAGAAATCTAAAAAGGAGAATATTAAAATGAAAGCAATTCTGACGATGACAATGATGCTGAGTTTACTGATAACTTCTGTGTATGCACATCCACCTGCAGAAAAGCCCAGCGAAGGTTTGATTACGGAACAGCCTGAACAAGATATAAAACTTTGCACACAAAATTTGGTTGCAATTGGCAAGGCAATTCAAGCATATCAGAAAGAACACGGAGATTTTCCAGAATGGCTCTCAGAACTTTATCCGAAATATCTGCCAGATGCGGAGATCCTACTTTGTCCAGCAGATAATAAGGGTGGAAAACCGGTCTTTTCTAAAAATGCAGACCCAGAAATGCCTGTGAGTTACGGCTACCAATTTCATCCTGGATACCGAAAAAGCACACAGGAAAACCGAGTCGTATATGGTGATGTTATACCGCTTGCAAGGTGTCGTCATCATAAAAATCAAGAATTTGAATGCTTAAACTTGGGTTTCTCTTTTAAGGTGTATAAATCACATGGTGTCTGGCAAGATACGCCAGAAGTGATGTATGAAACTATCGAAAAAACCATCACCGCTTTGGAAGCGGGACTTCAACGACAACCGGATATTGTGCGTTCCTTCAAACTCTATTCTTCGCTTGTCCGTCTCTACATTGAAGTTGGTCGGGAAAAAGATGTCAATAGCCTCATTAAGCGTTTCAGATCATCCGTAAAACCGGGTGATCTTCAGACACAAACTATGCTCGGTGCGATTCTTGCAAACGCGAATCGGTATGAAGAAATGCTTACTGTTTATGAGAAACTTGAAAAACAGTATCCGAATAAGTCCTTCGTTCTTAATGAACTTGCCCGAATTCATTCGAAACTCGGCAATTCCGAACTCGCAGCGGAATACCAGAAAAAAGCTGATCCTATGGCAGCGCTGGTAGGAAAGGTTGTCCCAGATTTTACTGCAACGGACCTTGACGGTAAACTGATCTCGCTGCAGCAATATCGTGGGAAAGTTGTTCTACTTGATTTCTGGGCAGTGTGGTGCGGTCCCTGCATCAGCGAAATGCCAAATGTGAAAAGGGTTTATAATACCTATAAAAATCAAGGATTCGATATTATTGGTGTCAGTCTTGATACTGATGAAGTAAGATTGCGCAACTACCTCAAGGCGAATGATATTCCTTGGCGCCAAATTTTCAGTGGGCAAAAATGGAATAGTCCGCTGGCAAAATATTATCATATTCGCAGCATTCCCGCACCGTGGCTTATTGCAAGAGATGGTACATTGATTTCACGCGAAGCCAGAGGGATTGCGTTAGAACGTCTCGTCGTGGAAGCACTCAAGGACAAAGCCGAGAATGAATAGCCTAATTTGTGTTTTATAATCGTGGGTTTACTTAAACCCAAGTAAGTTCCCATAGATATTGGAAATGTCCAATATTATTCGTAAGAAATCTAAAAAGGAGAATGCTAAAATGAAAGCAATTTTGACTGTGGCAATCGTGCTGGGTTTACTGATAACTTCTGCGAACGCAGATACACCTGCGGAAAAGCCGAGTGAAGATGTCACCGAGGCACAGAGCCAGAAAAACATGGAAATTTGCAAGCAGCATTTTCGCGAAATTGGCAAGGCGATTCAGGCATACAACAAGGAACACGGTGATTTCCCAAAGAGTCTCTCAGAACTTCATCCTAAATATTTGCCAGATGCAAACCTCTTGCTTTGTCCTGCAGATAAAGAGGGCGGCAAGCCAATCTCTTATTGGAACGCAG
>JAPPMR010000453.1 GCA_028818995.1 Candidatus Poribacteria bacterium
GTGTTGATGCTATCTGCTATTTCGCAGACTCTGATCCTGAGTGGGTTTCTGCGGAATTAGAGGATGGCTACGAAGACTACAATGAATATAAAGGTGATGGCGGACATAATCCCGCAACAGAACCATCAGCACACGGGTATATCCACTTTGCGAACGGGGTACGTGGATACTATGCTGGTGGTCCAAAAACTTCCCAATCAGGTTTCCGTGCGGAAATTGTCGGTACCAACGGCTATATTCTTATTAATGACAAAGGTGCCACAATTCATCAAGGAGATTCGGTTGAATCAATTGAGGCACCATCATGGGAAATCACTGGTATTCCAGCAGGTGTTCAAGAGTTAGTAAAACTGGTTGCAGAAGGTGGAGAACCTGTTTCTCCTGGAACTGAAGGGTACAAAGTAGTCCAGATTATCATTGGCTTCTTAACTTCACAACAACAAGATAATGGGAAGGTCAAGTTGCCTTTGGCCGGTAGTTAATCGTATCTTAAAACAGTAGCACTTTCTGCTGCCCACTGTAGATAAACCGTATCGTCCTGCTTAAAGCGATTTACTCCTTTTACACCTATGTTTTGTTGGTGAATGATGAGAGGTATCGGGTAATCGGTTTGCACCGTATATTGCTGCGTTGTTCCGAGGTAGCTTTCGTCCTGAATCACACCGCGTAAACAATTTGGTAAATCTGGATTTGGTGCTGCGGATATGTCTATCCGCTCCGGACGAACTGCTACAGTCACAGGTGTGTCTACCGTAATATTTTCACGGTGTTCACAAACGAACTTAAAGCGTGGTTCGGTGTTTGACACGACCTCTGTCAATTCACCATCCGTGCTGATAAGTGTTCCCTCAAAGAAGTTTGAAGTCCCGATAAAATCTGCCACAAACCGACTCTGTGGCGCATCGTAGATTTCAGAGGGTGTTCCTACCTGAAGGATTTTCCCTTCGTTCATCACAGCAATCCGATCAGACAACGTCATCGCCTCACCTTGATCATGTGTAACATACACAAACGTAATCCCAACTTTTCGCTGTAACGCTTTCAACTCCAATTGCATCTGTTTGCGGAGTTTCAGGTCAAGGGCAGATAGCGGTTCATCTAACAGTAGGATTGTTGGTTCATTGATTAAGGCACGGGCAAGTGCTACTCGCTGCCTCTCGCCACCGGAGAGTTCGTTAGGCTTTCGCTCTCCATAGCCAGGTAATTGGATTAAATCAAGTGAACGTTCAATCGCATGCGAAATCTCTGTTTTGGAGATTTTTTTCATCTGCAATCCAAATGCTATATTTTGTGCAACGGTTTTATGGGGGAACAAAGCGTAATTTTGAAAGACGGTGTTCACAGGACGGTGGTAGGGAGGCGTTTCTGCCATCAGTTCGCCGTTGATAAAGACTTCGCCTGCGGTGGGATACACGAAACCACCGATTATCCGCAGTGTTGTTGTTTTTCCGCACCCGCTCGGTCCGAGTAAGGAGAAAAACTCACCGCCTTCTATCTGCAACGACACATCATCAACTGCAACTGTATCGCCAAACTTTTTTGTTAAAGATGTGAGGGTAATCTGACCTACGGACATGTTTGATCCGTTCTTTGACAAATAACGATATTTTCTTCGTGCATCGTTGTGGAAGTTTGACCGGGGACGTTGGAAGGACTGTTTTTGAGAGGCATCCGTTTATTCGGAATGTTCCTAACGATAGTTTCTTTATGTGAGAATCCATGTTTGCCAAATGCAAAGATTACAAATTCGTCTGTAGGTAACCTGATGGCTTTAACCCGACGGTTCCCAACAACATAGCAAATTGTGGAACGTGGCGAAAGCGTCTTTACTACTGAACTGATGCTACGTTCTAAGTCAATATAAAAAGCGGCAACCTCGCGCGCTCGCTTATCATCAATTGAACGAATTGTGTCTATTGCGGATGAAACGGGGGTATCCGCCAATGTCTCACGAGAATTCTGTCCACCCATTGCAAGTCTATCAATTTTCCGTGCGTTCGGTAAACCGAGCCATTCTGCAGATACCCGATAAAACTGTCCAAACGCGACTGTGGTATGTGAATCCCCATAGGGTGGAGAGGTAATCACCAAATTATAGCCTCCAAGTGGGCGTGGCATCGGTTGTTCCCCATTAACTGTATTGGAATCACAAACCGACGCTTCCACATCTTTACGCTTTTCAAGATATGCCGCCAATCCTTGCCTGTTCCTGTTTAGTTTCTTGCGAAAGATACCAAATACATCAGGATTAAAGTTTTCAAGTTTTTCTGCTGGAATGCGATGTAGCTTAAATGTACTCGTTCGGGTATAGGATACTTCGCGAACTGTCTCTGAAAACGCGACGGTTATGAAATTCCTAACTGCTTGATCTTCAATCTTGTTAATACAATCTAATAAGTAAGCGATACTTCTGATAATCTCTTGAGAAAACCAGTAATCCAAATTCGGAATTTTTGGAATTGGTGCATCAGATAACTTTTCAACTCCAAATTCAACTTGAAAGAGAACGTCGTCTAACTTATTCAATTCACTGTCGAGTGTGTTCAAAGGTATAGGTGTTAATTTGGCTGTTGCTATCAGACGCACGAGCGGATTGATGTCACATCCAACGCTGTGCATGCCGAACAGAGACGCCTCAACAAGAGAAGTGCCAGTGCCACAATACGGATCCAGGAGCCATTCTCCTTCTGTGCCATACTGATTTAGCAGCCTCCTTGCGATCTGTGGAATCATCATTGCAGGATAAGTGTGGAAGCAGTGGGTGTACTCTTTGGTATCTGCAGTTCGAAAATCCCATGATTCATCTTTGTATTTCAGATTGTCAGTGTTCATATCAACTGTTCCCGGTTACTAAAACAAAGATTTAAGAATTTTTCGTCAATTCTAAAACCTGTACCATGATTTCTCACCACTTTATTTCCTTTTTTCTTTTCTTTTAAGTGCATTCTCACATCAATAATAATGATATCCTTCCTGATTAGATCCAATAAATTATCCTCATTTGGTTGTGTCAAGTAAAATGCCTCGTTAAACCAAAATTCTTCCTTCCCGTCCGAATTGATACGGGTGTCAGCATTAACAACTACTAATGCAGGCATCTTTTCTCTGAAAGTTTCAATTAAGCGTTCTCCCAACCATTCAGCAATCAGATTTCTGTCTAAGTGATAAAGTCTAACATTTTCTCGCTCAACTTTCATGAAAAGGCCTTGATTATTTGGGCGACTATTAACTTTACAATACAAGGATGGCCGGTTGTTTGTGTCAATATAACCGTATTTTTCAATCAATTCCCTCTGTTTTATTTTCCAAACCCCTTTGTTAAATGTAAACATGGTCACAGGATTTGAAGCATCTTTTCTCTGAGATTTTAACTCTATATTCTCAAAATCAGGTGTTTTGAGGTTGTTTTCTTTTAATCCAAGCAAGGTTTCAAGTGTATAACCTATTCCGGTATTGCCTTTTCGTTTTGAAACAATGTAACCCATCTGTTCAATTTCAGATAGTCTGTCTTTTAATTCAGATATATCCATTGGATACTCTCAATCTGTTGCTAAATTCAATGAAAATATGCTTTTGTACATTGGCAAGCGTATTTATAGAAAGATTCCTTGAGATTCAACCTCTACTTTATACTATTGTGTTCTATCAGATCACACCCAAGAAAATTGCGTCCTTTTGAGCGTGCTGCCTCCATAACAGAAAAGGAACCTGCGGCAGGATCAATTATATAATCGCCTTCATTACTTACTGCCGCAATAAGCTCAGCCTGTAGACCGATAGGTTTTTGATGAGGATGTTCTTTTGTCTTAGTTCGTTCAAGCCAGACATCGCGAATGTTGTGGACTTTCCAAACGCCTTTAGCCTTCCTGGGATGCTTCTGTAGAACAACACAATATTCGCTCACGCGTCTGGAACGGTACCCCATCCCAAACCTGTCTTTATTCCAGACGATCAAGTCTACAATATCTAACTGTGTGTCATCAAACCATAACTTGAACCCTTGGCAAAGGTGAAACTTATCCATCCATAAAAAAAGATGTCCAGAGGGTATAAGTACATTGTCAATGCCTCGAATGAATTCTCCGATGAGTTCTTCAGACATTTGCATCAATGAACATCTACGTTTCTCTCTGCTCTTTCCCTCATTACCGTAATTCATTTTGTCAAGCACGCCTCTATACTGTGGGTCGAGAAATGCTACAGGGACAGATTCCATTGGTAGATGAGACAGAAACTTCAACCCATCCATCTTTAACCTTGTATTCGGTTTCAGAAAATCGGGTAAATCTATAGGTGGGGCTTGTACAATCCGCTCAGTGGAGAATACATTGTTTGTAACCTCATCTGTTGTGTCAGAAAAAAGACTCAGATTTTCATCCTCGGGGGGCAATTTTTTCATACATTCACCTTGTTCATATCTCGGTCTGGATATCCTAATTTTCTGACAAAACCCGCGTCAAAATCTGATTCACCAATTGCGGATTTGCCTTTCCACGCGTTGCCTTCATCACCTGACCAACCAAAAATCCGATCGCTTTCTTCGTGCCATCACGATAATCCTGTGCAGGACCTGGGTTTTCCTCAATGACCTGTTGCACGATAGCCTCAATCTCGGAAGTGTCGGTAATTTGGGATAACCCTTTTTCTTCAACTATCTGTTTCGGCATCTTACCAGTTTCAAATGCATCATCCAGCACGGATTTAGCAATCTTACCGCTAATGGTATTGTTACTTATCAACTGAATGAGTTCACTGAGATGTGCTGGTCTAACTTTGGAATCTTGTATTTCAATTTCTGCTGTGTTCAGCAGGCGAGTAAGGTCGCCCATAATCCAGTTTGCACAAGTCGTAGGTTCATCGCTGAGTTGTGCTGCTTCATCAAAAAAATCTGCTATTTGTCGTGTTGTGGAGAGGAATTCAGCGTTTTCAGGAGAGATGTCATAGTCAGCAATAAACCTTTTGCGGCGAGCAGCAGGAAGTTCCGGGAGTGTTGGTTGAATTTCATCAATCCATTCATTATCTATCTGAACGTGAACGAGGTCAGGTTCGGGAAAATAGCGGTAGTCGTCTGCTTCCTCTTTACCACGCATTGCCACCGTTTTACCTGTATTTACATCAAACAATAAGGTTTCTTG
>JAPPMR010000195.1:0-1255 GCA_028818995.1 Candidatus Poribacteria bacterium
ACACCTGACGATCTACCCTTAGAATTGCTCTCTGATATTGAACAATTGAATAACACCTTAGCAAATTGGGAAATGAGCGACTCACGGAAGTTTGCTTTGATGTGGACACCTGATAAAATACTTGATCGCCACTTAGATCTGCCGACTCTCAGAAAAGCGAGAGATGCGCGTAAGACCCTTGCAAACACAACCGAATCTAAGCAAGACGCAATATCAAGAGAACGAGCATTTCTGGAAAGAATTAAGGAAAATCTCAAGGACACTGTTACCAACGAAAATGAGATTAAAAGTGCTATCACGAAATTGAGCAGTAATCGTGAGCATGATCTCCCTCCCGAAATATCAACGCTATATCTAACTGACACATCACGAGAACGGATAGAAAGAATTAATGCGCAACTACGGCAACGCTTGACTGAAGCTGCTTCAGCGTCTGTTGTAGGTGAAGGTGGAGAGGGTTCGTCAGAAGCCATCTTAATTGAGGATTTGGCACGCGATAAGCAAGGCATTTTTGAAATCGCGCTAAGAAATGCACGTTTAGAGCAGCCGCGCATCCAGTATCTCCTTGATTCCCATGAAACCCTTACACGCGAATATCTTGATGAAGAATTGTTGATTTTGAGCAATTATCTGTCAAGCGAGGAGTTCAAACAAGCAAAAGAGGCACGCAAACGCATCGCCGCCTATCTGGTTGAAACTGAAATCCTACAGGCAGTCAAACAAACCGCTGCTTCAGACGTGATAGCCCTTGAAAATCTTATTAAACAACTTCCTTCGCTGACCAGAGACTTAGACGCGCAGACAAAGGTGCTTCTACGCGATAACATGCTCACCTTAAGAAATGCACGATTCCGAAACATTCAGAGCAGAGTTGAGACGATGGCGCGTATAAGCGAGATAGAGTATAATCGTAAGCTTGCACAGATTGAAGCCGCAGTCGCACTGCAAGACCTATTCAACCGCTATTATACCTCACTTTTCTGTAGCATTGACCTCTCCTCTCAATCAAATCAATTTGGTGTATTTAACAAAGGTTGGTTCTATGACCAACAGCCGGAGTTTGTGTTGCGAAGAGAATTCGCGAGTATAGGCAATAAACTGGCAGCTTATGCAGCGGATGCTGATTTCGGAGTCCGCGTTAGGAAGTTATGGCGAGCAACAGATGATCAAATTCGCCAAGCAGTAATGGCACGTCAGTGGTCGGTAGCAAGTCAGATTTCGGACAAGGCAGACCTTGAAGGAAAAACACTCGAAA
>JAPPMR010000195.1:1265-5129 GCA_028818995.1 Candidatus Poribacteria bacterium
GGGTTAGGTGGTGTTAGCCGCCTCATGAAAATGCAGTTTGAGCAGTGGCGAAACCGAGGCGAACCATCTGAAGATATGCTTAAGGATATGGACTACATCCGCAAGGAGGTAGAGCGGTTTATCCGAAACGATGTACGCAGCGCAAAGAAAAACCGAAAAAACAGTATCCGCATGCGCGAACAGTTAGACGCTATGCTCAGACTCCGCCACGAAGACCCCGACACATTTACTGAAGATGAAATAGAGGACATCAAAACATTGATCTCAATTGTGGGATTGGGCGGCGGCACTAATTTTGTCAATGCAATCTCCGCGAGTGGTGGAAAAACGTGGAAAACATATATTCCGGGGAAAATCGCTTTTGACAGTGAAGTCGCAACGCTTGTTGGTAAAACAGGTATTGCATTTGCAACTATTGAAGATGCACGCGTTCTTACCGACACACCGCTTGACACGATTGAACGTGTTGACCTACGTGAAGATGGAAACCTGCACCAGCAGGCAAAAACATTAGCATCTTTGTTAATACAAGCACTCCGTGACCCACAGATGCCGACCGCAGCACGCGTAGGAAACTTCTACTGTAACCTTTTCGGTGACGTGGTTGAATTCGATGCCCGTGAATCTGCGCTACCAAATAAACCTGTACCGTACCCGATTGTAACGCTTCGTCGTAAACACAAAACAATGATGGGAGTACGTGGTGATTTGTTTGCTATGGGTGATAATAAAGGCAATTTTGAAGTCGCTGGCTTGGCAATGGAAGGTAGAGCGACTCGCAGACTTGGTGGTGCACAGGAAGTTGAAGCATATATTCTTGACCCCGATTCTGGAGATATTGTCTATGCACCTGATTTAGGGAATTACGGTGCTAAACTCCTACCGAATAAAGTGCCAATCAACACGCGGCGTCGCGGATGTCGGGTTGTCACTTTCCCATGTGTATCCACAACTATCTACGACTTGGTCGACCAGCGTTATCTCCGCACCTTACGCGAATTAGAAGTTTATGATGCACTATCCGATAGCCCGCCCGAAAAATTCGGCGTGTCTAAACCGTGGCAACAGGAAGGCGTTTCTGCAGCTGAACCGATCGCGCTCGTCTATAGTGAACCACAAAGCCGTATAAAAATTGGGATGGCGTACGGACAAATCGGCAAACGTCTACTCCTTATTAAAGCGACCAAAAGCGGTATGAAAAACCCAACGCTTTATACAGGCGAAGGGTTCGTTGTGCGTGAAAACGGTAGTATCCGTCTTACACCTTATGTCGTTGTGCGCGATATGTGGTGGCTTGATGAAAACCGATCTCGACTTTACAAACGGTTCGGTATTTCAAGTGACCGCCTTGACAAATTACACCAATTTGCCAATGAATATCTTAATCGTGCAGAGACCGCACTTTTCCAGAATGACTACCAGCAGGCACTGAAGTTGGCGCGCGCTGCGTGGGGATACGAATCACGCGCCTATCCAGACGTTAAAAGAACTGGCAATGACGTCGTTAACGGCATTATGTTCTACCTCGCACTGTTGATGCCGTTTGCCTACTTTATGGAACGACTCATATTTGGTTTCCCGAACATTCACAAACAGATTTTAGGCACTTTCGGTATCTTCCTACTCGTTTTTTACTTCCTAAGCCAAGTGCATCCAGCGTTTCAGATAACGACAACACCTATAATTATCTTAATCGCTTTCGTTGTTCTTGCATTGACTGTGATTGTGATTAGTATTATTGTTAGGAAATTCGAGGAACAACTTGAGAAGATACGTCAGCAGGGCAATAAGGTATATAAAGCCGATGTGGGTAGGTTAAGTGCAAGTGCTGCAGCATTTAGTCTCGGTATATCCAATATGCGGAAACGCAAAGGACGTACCATCCTGACCTGTGCAACGTTGGTTATTCTCACGTTCACTGTCATCTCGTTTACATCGGTACGAACATTTATGCGTCCGAACCGAACAAGTTTGCCGCAGGTTACACCGCGTTACACCGGTTTACTCATTCGCGATCAGTATTGGCGTCCGCTTGAAGAACCTGTCCTTAACTCAATTCTAAATGACATGCAGAAGACACAAATTACTGTAGAGGAATTAGAACGACTTCTGGAACAGAAAAACCTACTTCTTGCAAAGCAAGGACAAACACCGCTGGATATACCTGCAGCAATCACAGGGTTACAGGAAAGTGGATTTATCACAAATGTTGACGAGGAACCGGTTCTCGCCGTTCAAAATGTTGTCGCGCCACGCGCATGGTACCAGTCTTCTGGAACGGGTGATCAGTCTTTTGTTCAATTGACGCGGAGTCCGAACCCACAAGACTCTGCCCCGCCGACACATCCACTCACAGGTGAGGCACTTCGTTTCGCTGCAAACATGCTCGTTGGCATGAGTGAAACAGAACCCGCAGTCACTGGTATTGATCGTTACCTCCAATATGGCAAATGGTTTAACCGTGCTGATGCTGACAATTGGCCGACCGAATGGCCCTATGCGATTGTGCTTCCCAAAGGCATGGCAGATCTCCTGAAAATCACAGAAAGTGATATGGGGAAAGCGACAATCTCTGTTTATGGTGCTGACTTCACCGTTGTTGGGGTTTTGGGAATCGGTTTCAAAGATTTGACCGATAACGATGGCGAAGAAATGACTCCTGTTGACTATCAATTGATGCAACAGCAACAAAGTCGTGGCGGCACGGGTGACGAAACGCTTGAGGGAGAACTTCAAAAATATCTCCATCTCACCCCAGATAGCATCGCAGTTCTTCCTTATGAAGTCGTTATGAATCAAGGTGGAACGCTTAGAAGTGTGGCAGTTAACATGGAACCCCAGGAGGATGACCCGAAACTATTAGGTGCAATTGATAAACTTGATCTCATTATGGCACCTTTGATGAACCGCATTGCGCTTGACTTCTTCGTCGGGCGTGACAAAGATACCTATCTTTATAGCAGCATCGGTATGACCAGTTTTAGTGGGATGGGTAACCTATTCGTGCCGATTCTGATTGCTGCATTGATTGTTTTGAATACCATGCTCGGTGCAGTTTATGAGCGCGTCCGCGAAATAAGCATTTACAGTTCTGTTGGACTTGCCCCTATTCATATTGCTTTCCTCTTCCTTGCCGAGGCGTGCGTATATGCGATTGTTGGGGCTGTTTTGGGATATTTGATGGGGCAAGTGATTGCAACAACGTTGGTGCATTTTGGCTGGCTTGCTGGCTTAACGCTCAACTATTCTTCAATGTCTACAGTTGTGGCAACAGTTATTGTAATGATTGTGGTGCTACTCAGTACGCTCTACCCTGCAATAAAAGCCTCGCGTATGGCAGTGCCAGATATTGAACGGAAATGGAAGTTGCCCGAACCTGAAGGCGACGTGTGGCACTTCAATCTGCCTTTTACCGTTTTAGCAGAAGAGGCACTCGGTTTGAACGTCTTTATGCGCGACTATTTTGATGCACATGCCGATGAGTCTGCCAGCGATTTCTACACGGACAATGTTACTTTCAGTGCGGCTGAAGAGGATTCATATCAGATTGGGATGATGGTGTGGTTAGCACCTTACGATTTGGGGGTAAGTCAATCTATTGAGTTTAGCACCTCACCTGTCGGTGGAGAAGAGGAAGACCTTTTCAAAATCACATTAGATGTACATCGTGAAAGTGGAGAGATCGCTTCATGGAAACGGGTTAATCGTCGTTTCCTCAATTTGTTGCGGAAGCAGCTGCTGATTTGGCGAACCTTCAGCGTTGATGTTCGCGCAGAATTCCACGAACGTGGTAGAACCGAAAACACAGATACGGCGGAAGACACTGCAGGATTGGATCCCGTTGTAGCACCGGCAGACTAAAGG
>JAPPMR010000854.1 GCA_028818995.1 Candidatus Poribacteria bacterium
GAATATATCCATATTAACAAGGTTAACCAGAATCTTGGTGATTTAAGAGGTGATTAGATGGAATTCTTCCTTATTTTAATGCTTGGTGCTGTTTTTTGTGGACTTGCTGGGATCGTTTCCGAAATCCGTAAGGTAGATCGTCAGTTAACGGAGATAACTCAAACGTTCAAAAACATTGACGAAAGTATATCCAAAATTGAAAACACTTTTAGCGAATTTGTTAGACAAACAAAGAATTAATCACCGATTTAATAACTATTTTTTTCAAATGGCGAAAGAGAAGAAACAACATGCAAACATCGCACAGATATCTTGACCCAGTTGCACTTTCTCGTATCGGAGGTATGGAACTTGTTGCCCGACTTGTAGTTGAAGGGTTCGTTACCGGATTGCACAAAAGCCCTTATCAAGGTTTCAGCGTTGAGTTCGCTGAACACAGACAATATATGCCCGGTGATGAAATCCGATATATTGATTGGAAGGTCTATGGAAAATCTGACCGGTATTACGTCAAAAAGTTTGAAGAGGAGACGAATCTGCGTGCATATATCCTGCTTGATACCAGCGCATCAATGAACTACAAGCATAGAGATGATACTTTGACAAAGTTTGAATATGGGTGTTATCTCGCTGCGACGCTTACATATCTCATGCTGAAGCAGCGTGACTCTGTGGGATTGGCACTTTTTGATACGGACATTACGGAATACATTCCACCGAGAGGCGCTGCAACACATCTGCAAGCGATTATGTCAGCGCTTGAAAATGCTACGCCCGGACAAGAAACTGAATTAAGCAGTCTCTTTCACGAACTTGCCAAACGGATTGTCAGGCGTGGGTTGGTTATTGTTATCTCTGACCTGCTTGATGAACCCTCAAATGTCATCTCAGCACTCAAACATCTCCGTCATCAGAAACATGAGGTAATCGTATTTCACCTTCTTGATAATGCTGAACTCACCTTCCCATATAACGGTTCTGTCATTTTTCGCGACATGGAGACAGGACAAACGCTTTCAACACAAGCAGACTCACTTAAGACAGCATACCTTGAAAATCTGAATCAGTTTATTCAGAATTACCGTCGTGGATGTGGTGCGAGTCAGATTGATTACGTACAGATGGATACTACTACCCCGTTTGACCACGCCTTGTCAGCGTATCTTTCTCGCCGCAAGTAACATCTTTCAAGATAATAAAATCTCTGAAAACCTTTGCTCCGTCCGAGCGATATATTCGACATCAAATTTGGATAGTCCTGATATATCGTGTTGAATTTCTTTATATCATTGTGTCAAATTCACGCTAATTTATAAGCTTGAATATCCAAACAGACAAGCAGGACACAATCCCGATGATAACAATCAAATTACGAGTATTTGAAGGATAACTGGACCAAGCATTTTTTACTTGAGTTGGAAAAAAGGCCATTCCAAAAGCAATACCGACGATTACAAAAGAGAACGGGTGATAACGCCATGCTTCAGTGAAATGAGCATGTGTAAGGGCGAGGCAGGCACGCGTCATGCCACACCCAGGACACGGCACATCAGTCACTGAATGAAATATGCATGGAATCAGCGTAACTTCGTCCGGTGATTTTTCCGATACCACCGTATAGATTCCTACAACTGCTAACCCAATCAGGAACAGGCGAGCAAGAAAAATATGATTAACCATCGGAGGTATCACCGTAGAGTTTATTGATCTGGTACTGCTGGATGGCTAATGAAGCAATACCGATTCCAAAAATCGCTAATAACACACAAATAATTGGCAAATTTGAATCATGTAGCATACCTTTATTATGTTGTACCTCATTGATCCCGCAGGCCATTTTGTATTCATAATATATACCGAAAATGCCGCAGGTAAGAAAAGAAAGAAAAAACCATAGCCAAAAAGAATAATCATTCCTTCCTAACCAAACATTAAGCGTGTCCATCTGTTTGTACTGCCAGTAAAGCCCATAAATTCCACATGTGATCAAAGTTAGTAAAACTCCAAGCAGAATACTTCGTCTACCCTCATATTCAGGATAGGGATATTGATTTAGCATAAAATACTCCGTTATAAAAAATTATTCTCTCGGCAGAGAAACAGTATTTGGCACAATAATTTCACCAGCGATTATTTTTCCTTTCAACGCCTCAACAGTTGCTATGTCCTCATCCGAAAGCAGCGATTGATTGTGTTCATCAACAGCGTAGCTAACACCGCCATCTGCTATACCAAAGTATCGAATGCCTGCCATAAAATTACCTTCAACGGTTTCTTGTATGATTCTCTGTACGGAAGCTGGGATCTCTTTTGTCATACTTGTCAAGACAATACCTGGGGCGAGATGGTTGCCGTTGGAATCAACCCAAATGATAAACTTTTGCTGCTCCTGCGCAGCTTCAAGTACCCCTTGACCTGATCCACCAGCAGCGACGTAAATCACATCTACTCCACTTTCATATTGTGCTAACGCCAATTCTTTTGCCCTCTCCGGTTGTCCAAAACCGCTTACATCTTCACTGATGTATTCTATGGAGATTTCTGCGTCGGGATTTATAGCTTGAATTCCAGCGACGTAACCAGCTTCAAATTCACGTAACAACGGAACATCCACTCCACCAATATAACCGATTTTACCGCTTTCCGATTTTAAGGCTGCAATCGCTCCGACCAAAAACGATCCTTCGTTAGATTTATAATTCACAGAAGCCACATTTGGAATATCAAGCACGACATCAAAAATTGCAAATTTGACATCGGGAAATTCTGGCGCGACGCGAGCAAGCACATCTCCCATCTGATAACCTGCTGTCAAAACGAGTTCAGAATTCTGTGCAGCGTCTCTTATGAGCATTTCTGTGACTACAGGATCGTTTTCATCACCGTTTACTTCAGTTAGTGTAATCCCAAGTTCTTCTTCAGCAGCTCTTACACCGATATGGAATGCAGTGCAGTAAGCCGCTGTACCGACACAATCGCTTGGATATATCATTGTAACACGGATTGATGCTGCATCCATTTCGCTTGGTAGTTCGGTAGGCATTACTTTCTGAACTTTTTCACAACCACAAATCAATAATAATCCCAGTCCTATTAGAATCAAATTATTTAAGACACGAATTCTTTTCATATTTTCTCCTTATGTTTGGTTTAAGACATCTAACAATAGACATTTTCAGTAACTACGACATTTGATTTCACAGAAAATATTGTTCATGAATCTGATATGGGTTGGTAGTGTAAACACGATAAAGCACACGTCCCGAAAAATCGAGCATGTCTTTGATTCGGTCATAGATAACCCGATTTGAGATATGTTGCAAAACCGAATTTCGTCCAACCCATTTGGTTTCTATACTCTCTTCACTCGTGGTTAATTCACCGCTGACGTAATCTCCTAAAAAACCAAACATCACCTTAGTTGGCGTTTTGATGTTAGAGTAAATGCCGACCAACGACCCAATTGATGCAGTAACCCCCGACTCCTCTTGAATTTCACGTTGCAACGCTTCAATAAGGTTTTCACCTTCTTCGACTTGACCACCCGGAAATTCCCAGCCACGGCGCGGGCTTCTTATGAGCAAGATTTTTCCATCGGGATGACGGACCAATCCTGAGACAGCAACAATATGTTTCGGATGATTCATTTTTACACACCTATCGCGTATCCATCACGCCGCGGATCAGCACCGCCCATAAAACTTCCTTCTTCAGTATCAAAGGCGATACCGTGACCGCCTCCCACAGTTGCTGTCCAATCAGGTAACACTTCTACATCATGCCCGCGCGCTTCTAACGCTGCGCGTACCGCAACAGGAATACGTCCCTCCATACTGACATGTGTACCGGGTTTTACCAACCGGATGCGTGGTGCTTCAATCGCCGCTTGAACGTTCATGCCATGTTCAATCAGGTTCAAAACCATCTGTAACGTCGTCTGAAGGATACCGTGGCTTCCGGGGGTGCCAATCGCTGCAAACGGCTTTCCATTTTTCCAAACTTGGCACGGTGACATACACATCTCTATCCGTTTATGCGGTCCAACGGCATTCGGACTCTCAGGAATTCTGTCAAACCAGTTCATAAAGTTATTGAGAAACATCCCCGTTGAACCGAGAATTACGCCTGAGCCGAAAGCTTGTCCAAGACTTTGCGTAACAGCGACGATGTTACCCTCTGCATCTGCGGTGTCAAAGTGGGTTGTACATTCGGTTGTCCAGTCATCAGCAACAATCTCACCAGGGAGTTTGTCCTTCGACCAGCGCTCACCACCGCTAACTGCAGCCTGTTCGCCAATGCGTTCGCGTTGTGCACGCGCGTAGTCTTTAGACAACAACTTTTCAATCGGTGGGTTTGGACGCGCGGCGTATTCGGCTCTATCTGCACTCGCTAATTTAATCGCTTCAATCAGCAGATGTAAGTATTCCGGGGTATTGTGACCGAGTTCGCCGAGGGCATCATTTTCTAAAATATTCAGTGTCTCCAGATATTGAAAACCTGAACACGGCGGGGGTGGACAATAAACTTCATAATCTTTGTAAGTTACAGAGATAGGCTCCTGCCACTCTACCTCAAAGTCAGCTAAATCTTTTTCGGTAATTAGTCCATCAGTCTCCTCGGAAAAACGAACAATCTCTTTCGCAATCTCACCGCGGTAGAACGCCTCTGCACCGCCTTCTGCAACCGTGCGGAACGTTTGGGCGAGATCCTTCTGTACCAAAAGTTCCCCGGGATGCGGTGTTCTTCCGCGCGAGGCGATAACCTCCTCCGCTCTCTCTGAAAAATAGGGACGCGCGCCTGCAATAAACTCCGCATTCTTGACTGTGACGGCGTACCCATTCTCTGCGGATTCAATCGCCGGGGCAAAGATGTCCGCGCGATCCATGCTTCCGTAACGGTCTAAAAGTGCCAGCCATCCACCACATCCACCCGGTACCATCCCCGCACAGATGTCAACCTGTTGACTTTCAAGTGTCGGATAGACATCCAGCGTCGCCGCGTAGGGTGCTGTGCCCAGATAATCTATCACGCGGTGTGTTTTTTCCTTCGCACTATAAAGCAGCATATATCCGTTACCAGCAATACCTGACATATAAGGCTCAACGACGTTCAGTGTTGAAG
>JAPPMR010000291.1 GCA_028818995.1 Candidatus Poribacteria bacterium
ATAGCGCGTTAGATAGGCGGAATTATCTATTAAAGGTTTTCTTTTTTTATCTGCCATGATCGCATCTCCTTAGTTTGAGAGTAGAAAGTTCTTTATTCCTTGAATGTCAACAAATTCTATATTAGTTTTCCGCAGAAATCAAGTAAAACGCTGCATCAGATATTCACTTCAGTCACAAAAACGTCTAAGGCAGGTTCCTCTACTTCAAGTTCTTCTTTCCCAAAAGTCTCAATATAAAACCGAATTGCAGAAGTTACGTCTGCAACACTTTCTTGGTATGTATCGCCTTGCCCTATGATAACACCTTTTAGTCCAAGTGGATAAGCAACATAGCCATCAATATGTTTTTCAACAATCACTTTAAACGGTTGATTCTGTTCTCCTTTACGGTAATTCATTTATTCATTAAATTGTGATCGCAACGCCCATAACCCTTGTCCCGGTTCACTAATGTAGAAAAAACTCGTAGATCGGTGCGGTTGGAAACCGCCCCTACCCTTGAGGGCGGCACCATCATTGAAACCATCAATAAGTGCCTCTGGATTGTATTGCGAAAGCATTTCATCTAAAGATGTCCATTGGTACCCAACTGATTCAATCTCTTTTTGAGTAAGGTGTTCAGTGGCATAGACAACTTTGAAACGCCCCTCGGTACTGCCGTGAATTAGGTGTGCTGCTGCGGAGAGATTTTCTTGCAATTCCTTATTCTCTTCAACCGCTTTGAGTGTGGCAGGTGTACCACGATAGCCATACTTCCGAATAAGTCTGTCGATTTCAGCATCCTCACCGAATTCACGCAACCCTGGTGCGATGATGATTAACTCGCCATCGTCGGCCATTGCCATCCGTGTGCGATAGATAGCCTTATTCCCAAGCCATGTGCTTCTAAACTCCTTCGGATCCAAATAGACAACTACCTTTTTTAACGGTTCATCTAAAAATGTCATATTAACGTTTCTGCTTAATTCTGCTGCAGTCTCAAAGGTGCGTGCATCATCACCGATGTAAAGTCCACGCATCACACGATCTCCATTTTCATCAACATCCATAACGCTCATCACATAAACAATACCGAGTTGTTTCAGATAATGTGTATGTGCATAATTCAGCACTCTTCTGACAGACGTATCCGTGCGTCCCATTAGTCGCTCCATACCGTCTACAGCACCGAGGAAATGAGATTTGTTGATCATCTCAACTCCACCTGTACCGACAAGGACATTCTTAAATCCATTTGCGATGCCAATAACTTCATGCGGAATCACCTGCCCAACAGAGATAATGAGTTCATAATCCCCTTCTACAAGTTTTTGATTGACTGCCACAGGAATACTATAATCAAGTTTGCCGTCAGACACCTCACGGATAAAATCAGATGGCACTTCGCCAAAGTGGTAAAGTCCCGTCCGCCAGTGATGGACATGGTATGTTGCCTTTGGCAAATCGCCATACATTTCGGCAATTTGTGCTTCAGTCATCGGCGCATGCGTGCCGATAGCGGGCAGTATATCAAAGGTTGTGCCGTTTGCAGCATTCCAAAGTTCATAGAGAATGCGCGTCAGTTCTCCCGCATTTGAGTGAAAGCGAGTTATATCCGGTGGAATTACCAGAATCTTTTTCGGGATGCCACCCAACTTGAGTAGTGCTTCTTGTAGCAATGCGCGCTTTTCTTCGGTTGTAATAACAGCGTCTTTTCCACCGTGGGCAATGTAAGTTGACATAGTGTAAATCTCACAGTTGTCTATTGGATAAAGAGGGCGAAAACAGATGTATCGCCCTCTAACATTTCAAATTAATATGCAGCTTTAATACTGCCCCAAGTTGTGCTTAACTTATCCTGTGGTTCCACAGGCAAAACCAAATCTTCAACGGAATCGCCAATAAAAAGGTTATCAAGATAGACAAGACCGTAATTGCCGAACTTACCGGTTTTATAGTCACCATCTTTCGCTTCGGTGGCTGGATCGACATCTTTAAAAGGTGTCTTATCATCGCGTTCTTTGAGCTTAAAGGTGAATGAATCGCCATCTAACGTAAGTTGTGCGCGATACCAAACCTGCGGTTTGTTATCCACGGCCCCATCCCCTATAAGCGGCCAGCCGTTTTTACGTTTATAGAATCGATATATCTTTCCACCTTGACGTCGATCACTCAGATAGAACTTCTCACCATCTTGAAAACGGAAAACGACACCCATATAGAAATCATCAGGAAACATCATATCCCATTCAGCGATATAATCGTCCCAATCGGCATCCCCACAGACATAGATGGAACCACCGGGTCCATCATGTCGTGAATCATTAGATGGATTATTAGAAGTCTTAAGCACTTTATTTCGCGCATCTTTCGGATCGGCGACAACTATAGCCTTCGTTTTGCCAGCAAACCCGATTTCCCATTTCTTGGGTTCTTGGTCAATAGTATCCTTCTCAAAATCGTCATGGAACAACAAGTCTGCTGATGTACTCATTGAAGCAAATAGAGCCAACACCAACACAGTAAATAGCATTGTAAAACGCATTTTTTCCTCCTTAGACTTGATTATATTTCACTTGAATATTTTCCATAATAATTATATCATAAAAACAACAAATAGAGTAAAAAAAGAGGCATGCATGCGCATTTTGCACACTGCCGATTGGCATATCGGGCAAAGACTTCACGAACGTCAACGGCATGACGAACATAAAGAATTTCTAAATTGGCTTCTACACACAATCCAAGAACATAAAGTTGAACTTCTCCTCGTTTCAGGTGATATTTTTGACACCTCCCTTCCGTCAGCAGAAGCAACAAATCTCTATTATGAGTTTCTTTTTCGCCTTTATAATGAGACCAAGACGGACACGGTAATTATAGCAGGCAACCACGACTCACCACGACATTTGGAAGCACCGCGAGAATTCCTCAAAATGGGAAGAATTCATGTTGTTGGTCTTGCAAAAAAACCGGCTGACTGTGTGATTCGTATTCCAGACGAAAACCCTCGCGTTGCTGTTGCTGCTGTGCCGTATCTCTCAGAAAACGAACTCCCACACGTTTCCTATGAATCTGAGATAGAGAAGAACGAACGGTATCGAGAACGACTCAAAACGTTCTATGCGGATTGTGTGTCTTACATGCCAGAGGAACTCCCAAAAATCTTGATGGGGCATCTCTTTGTTGATGGTGGAAAAGAAACCGATTCTGAACGAAATATTCAGATTGGTGGGGTTTCCGCTATTCGTGCTACCGACTTTCCTAATGATGTGGGTTATGTTGCGCTTGGTCACCTCCACAGACCACAAACGATAAAAGGCAGTGTTTATCCTATTAGATATTCAGGTTCGCCAATTCCGATGCGATTCAACGAGGCAAATTATCGTAAAAAGGTTTATCTACTGGAACTGTCTGCCGATGGAACGTTGGTGTTAGATGAAGATATTGAAATTCCTATTTTCAAGGAGTTATGTACTGTTGAAGGAGATGAAACCTCTGTCCTTTCGGAAGCGATGATAGAAAAGTGGGATGGTAAGTATATTCAGGTAAATTTGAAATTGGACTCTGTGCGAACTGGCATCAGCGACGAAATTCGAAAAGCGTTCAGTGATCGTGGTGGCGATGTTTTAATTGTTCAAGTTGAGCTGCCAGAAGCAAATGACACTCTGGTAATTCAAGTTGAAGATATGAAACGTCCCGAGGAAATCTTTGAACAATTCCATAAGGCAAACCATGACGGTAAGCCACCCGATGAAACCTTAGCTCAGACGTTTAACGAATTACTCCAGATGGTTGAGAAATCTCAATGAAATTGTGTAAACTGAAACTAAAAAATCTAAATAGTTTTCGTGGCGAGGTTGAACTTGATTTTGATAAGCCTCCGTTAAACGATGCATCACTTGTAGCAATTACCGGTCCTACAGGGGCAGGAAAAACAACGTTGTTAGATGCGATTTGCGTTGCACTTTACGGGAAAACACCTCGTTTAACAGGACGCGATACACGCAACCCTAAACATCTCATCAGCCATGGTGAAACTGAGGGTTTTGCCGAAGTCTATTTTGAGGCAAACAGCAAACGATATCATGCTACGTGGTCAATTAGGCGTAACGATCCCCCGAGAAGACAATTATTTGATAGTTCAAGTGAGTTAATCACTACTGATGTCAATCAAGAAATAAAATCTATTTTAGGGCTTGATTTTGAAGCATTCAAACGTTCTATCATGTTAGCACAGGGTGAATTTGCTGCGTTTCTAAAAGCGAGCAGCGAAGATAGACGTAAAATTTTGGAAGCCACAGCAGGTATTCAGATCTATGACAAACTTAGAGACGCATTAAACATTAAGGTAAATCAAGTTTCGGCTGCTTATGATGAAATACTAAAGGAATTAGACAAGATTCCGGAAGTTTCAACAGAACAACTATCAGAAGCGAAAGCGGAGCTTGGCAGATTGCAAGCAGAAGCAGAGAAATTAGGTGGAAAAAATCAGCAAATTCAAGCGGAAAAAGAGCGTGAGACAAAACGTAAAGAGGATTATGAAAAACTACAGACTTGTAAAGAAAATGAAAAAGAACTTATCAATCAGCAACCAATAATTAACAAACTGAAATCGGAGCGTAAACGTGCTGAACGGGCAAACCAGCTTCGCCCAGAAAAACAGGTATTTGACTCCGCAAAATCTGATCATGAAAAAGCATCAGATGATCTACAAAAGGCTGAAACCGAACTTGTGGGTTCACAAAGGCAAGTAGAGATTAACCAAGCCGATTTTGATAAAAAAGACGAGATTTATCAATTAGCACTATCTGAACGCGATCAGAAAATTGACACCTTTAATACAGCAAAATTAGAGATAAATCGGGCGGAAAACCAATTTGAACAAGCGAATAACCGAATAACCGATAAGAAAAAAATAGACGACCAAATTGAGACAACGTTAAACAAGTTAACTGAGAGGGAAACTTATCAAGCTGAATTGCAAGAACAAATTGCGGAGGCGCAAACTTTTTTAGATGAAAACCTTCTCCCATCGGATCGGCAGTTACGTCTTAACCGAACAAGTGTTCTTCTGTCAGAACTCAACTCAAAATGCCAACTGCAAAAGGAAAAAGAAAATGACC
>JAPPMR010000902.1 GCA_028818995.1 Candidatus Poribacteria bacterium
CACCATGCCATCTCTGAATATAAAAACCACGCACAAACCGATCAAAACATACTATGCAGAACTCCAAAAATACGCACAACTCGGTGCAGAAAACGAGGGCAGTGTCCGAGCCGCATTCCAAAACCTACTCCAGCATTATTGTGGACAATCCAACCGAACGCTTCTCTGTGAAAAAACGCGCCACACCACCGAAAACAAACGGATAACGCCTGATGGTGAAGTCGTTGATGCTTACGGTTTACCGCACGGTTACTGGGAAGCAAAGGATACACAGGACGACTTACACATTGAAGCGGATAAGAAATTCGCAGCAGGCTATCCCTCCAAAAATATCGTGTTTCAATCACCAAACCATGCACTCCTCTATCAAAACGGGCAACTACGACTTGACTTAGACATCACCGACCCGAAAAACCTTGTCCAAGTGATGCAGACATTCTTCGCATATCAAGAAGAAAACATCTCGGCATGGCATGAGGCTGTCGCAGAATTTAGAGAGATTGTCCCCGAACTCGGTGAGAAATTAGCAGAATTAATCGAAACGGAACGCCAAAACAATCCACATTTTCAAGATGCATTCTCCAAGTTTCATCAGCAGTGCCAAACCTCTATCAATCCGAACCTATCCATCGCGGCAGTTGAGGAGATGCTGATTCAGCACCTATTAACAGAACGGATTTTCGCAACTATCTTTGATAACCGCGACTTCACCCGCAGAAATATCATCGCACGCGAGATTGAAACCGTCATCGACGTGTTGACTGAACGCACCCTCAACCGATCCGAATTTCTACGCCCCTTGAACCGATTTTATGTGGCAATAGAAAAAACCGCTCTCACAATTACCGACTTCTCACAGAAACAAGGATTTTTGAATGCCGTTTATGAGCAGTTTTTTCAAGGTTTCTCTGTTAAAGTTGCAGACACACACGGCATCGTCTATACACCGCAACCGATTGTGGATTTTATGGTGAAAAGCGTTGAACATATCGGACAAACAACGTTCGGTCGTTCTCTGTCCGATAGTGGTGTGCATATCATTGACCCGTTTGTCGGCACGGGCAACTTCATCGTCCGCATTATGCAAGAACTTGACCCCATCGCATTGGAACGGAAATACACTGCCGACCCGCCAGAACTGCAGTGCAATGAGGTAATGCTCCTGCCATATTATATCGCCAGCCTCAACATAGAACATCAGTTTTTCACGACGACGAACCGATACGCTGCTTTTGAAGGTATCTGCCTCGTGGATACGTTTGAGGTAGCAGAGGAACGGCAGATACCCCTATTCGCGCCTGAAAATGCCGCACGTGTTGAAAAACAGAAACAGACCCCGATGTTTGTCGTTATCGGCAATCCGCCCTACAATATGGGACAGGTGAATGAGAACGATAATAACAAAAATCGGAAATATGAGGAAACGATAGATAAGCGGGTGCAAGAAACTTATGTAAAGGATTCCAACGCAACGCTTAGAAATAAACTTTCCGATCCTTATGTCAAGGCGATTCGGTGGGCATTGGATAGGATCGGTGAGGAGGGAATTGTCGCTTTTGTCACAAACAACAGTTTTCTTGACGGAGTCGCATTTGACGGCATGCGGAAACACCTCGCGGAAGATTGCGATGCAATTTACATTCTGGACTTAGGCGGAAATGCAAGAAAAGGATTGAAGGTCTCCGATGCCAATGTGTTCGGCATTCGCGTTGGCGTGAGTATCAACCTATTTGTCAAGAAAAAGGCGGATTCGTCAGATGCACCGCAAATTTACTATTGTCGCACCGATGACCTGTGGAACAAAAAACAGAAGTTTGACTTTCTCAATGAAAGCCAACACGAGGACGGTATTGAATGGCAACCGATTCAACCGGACGCACGGCATACATGGCTTACCGAAGGACTCCACGCTGAATTTGATACCTTTATGCCGATGGGAAGTAAGGAAGCGAAAAGCGCGAGAGGTGATAGGGAGACGATTTTCAATCTATACTCTTGCGGTGTCGTTACCAGCAGGGATAGTTTAGTATATTCGTCCGATCTTGAACAGTTACAGGAACAAGTTCAAACATTTATTGAGATATACAACACTGCTGTTGATAAGAAAAAAAGGCATGACTCTAAAGCACCTGTTGAAAATTTCATTGATACGAATGACCCACGTATTAAGTGGAGTCGTCAAGTTAAGGCATCACTGAAAAAACTTGAGTCAAGCAGCTACGAAGAATCACATTTTCGCACCGCTCTATATCGTCCATTCTGTCATAAATATCTTTACTTTGATAATTTTTGGAATGAAGAACGTTATCAACAGTATCGCATTTTTCCGATACCAGAGAATGAAGCAGAAAACCGACAGATAATCGTTAGTGATCACGGATTTCGTTCAGGTTTTAATACTCTGATGACAAATCTTATTCCCGACCTTCATACACTCGCTGCAAGTGATAGTTTTCAATGTTTTCCCTTCTACACCTACGACGAAGATGGCACAAACCGCCGCGAAAACATCACCGATTGGGCATTGGCACAGTTCTGCACACATTACAAAGACGACTCCATCTCCAAGTGGGACATCTTCCACTACAACTACGGCATTCTGCATCACCCGGAGTATCGCGAGAAATATGAAGCAAACCTCAAGCGTGACCTGCCGCATATCCCGTTTGCCCCATCTGTTGAAGATTTCTGGGGATTTGCCAACGCTGGCAAGCGGTTAGCAGATATCCACGTTAACTACGAATCCCAACCTGAATACGACAAACTGAAGTTAGTGCAGAACCCAAATGTCCAGCTCAATTGGCGTGTAGAGAAAATGAAACTTGCCAAAGATAAAACCTCTCTCGTCTATAACGATTTCCTGACACTTGACGGTATCCCTATCAAAACTTATGACTACCGGCTCGGCACCCGTTCTGCGTTGGAATGGGTCATCAATCAGTATTGCGTAAAAACTGACAAACGTAGCGGCATCGTCAACGACCCCAACCGTGCGGACGATCCGCAATACATTGTGCGGTTGCTTGGGCAGGTGATTACTGTGAGTTTGGAGACGGTGGATATTGTTGCGGATTTGCCTGCGTTACGGTAGTAGGCACACTCCGTGTGCCGTAAGCCAGTTTTTTAGTTTTTAGAATTTGCGGTTAATGAATTGGACTCAGAGTTTGGGTATTGGGTAGTAGGTACGGTTTCCTAACCAATTCAGAATACCATACGCGTATTCTGACATACACATAGGTGTCAATTTAGTGGTTCATAGTTGTCCACTGTTGATTTCTTCAGGCCCGTAGGGACGCAATGTTTATAGAAAATTGTTGTCCCTCCCTCTTGAGTTCCGGGGAATGCCTAAATGGCATTCATACCGTTGATTTGGTAGGAACGCTATGTTTATAGAAAAAAATTAACACCTCTTGAGTTCCGTCCAAATACCCGAAGAATGCTTTTATGGCATTCAGCGGGACTGAAGAGCATATCAACCAATAAGAAACACGAACAAAAAGTTTTTTAGCACAACTCGTTAGGTTAAGCACAATGTTGAGAATATCAGATATATTTTTTTGTGCCAATGTCAATAAATTAGCAGTGAGAACTTAATATGTCTCTCTATGATGAGTTTGATGTCAACAATTTAAGAAAATCGTCCTCAGTATCATCAAAGAGGAGTGAGTCAGTCTACGCGAAGGATTTAGACCATGAACTGCTCGCTGATTATGAGGAGGAACAGCTGCTGCGTGAAGCACAAGCGGGGGATGAGTTTGCGCGTGAGAGACTTATTCTTTGTAACTTACGGCTTGTTCGATCTATTGTGCAGCGGTATGCAAAACCCGAACTGGGTATAACTGTAGATGACCTCATGGCAGATGGTGTTGTTGGATTGTGCCGAGCAATTTCGGGATATGATGAAAGTTTTGGAACGAGGCTCTCTACTTATGCAACGCTTTGGATTCATCAAGCTGTTGCGCGTAGTCATTTTCTTCACAACGTTATCCGCTTACCCGAGTATGTGTGCAAGGAGATGCGTGTTATCAATAAAGCGGAGTCGACATTAATACGTGAACACCGTACACCCTCTGTTGAAGCACTTTCTGAAATAACAGGGATTAAACTGGAGAAAGTTGAACGCCTGAAACACCTTGAGAGCGATGTTATGTATGTGATGTCGCTTGATGAGCAAGTCGGTGAAGAAAAAGACGCACCGACAGGGATAGATATCGTCGTTGATGAAAATGCCCAAAACGCTTATTATCAAGTTGAATTAGAAGCGGATTTAGACTTTTTTCTTTCTAAACTGGATACAAACGAAAGGTTTATTGTAGAACGTTCCTACGGCATTCCGATAGAAATGACGAACAGCGAAATCGGTGAAGTTCTCGGATACAGTCGCCACAGTATTAGAAATAAGTTAGAAAAGGCGATGGTGAAGTTAAGACGTTTAGGAAGTGCCTTGCGCGGTTCGGTCGAAGAACAAATAGAGGCAATGGAAAATCCGATCAAGGTAATGACGGGTGAGCAAGAAGTAATTCCACTTTTTAATGCTGCGGATTTACCCATGAAAAAACGCGAACTCATAAGCCCAAAAAAAACCGTAACAAGACGGATGAACCAGACAAAAATATCAACCAACTCAGTCTATTTGAATACTTAAACAAAATCAGCAGCCATGAAACGAAAACGTAAAAAGAAAAGAGTAGAAAACGAGTCTCACCGTGAAATACGACTATAACACCTTTCATGTGGACAAAACACTAAAACTGACTTCACAAGTAATTGTAGAATTCACTATAAAATCATTGCGTCAAATCAGGAGAAGTTAAATGGAAGAAAACACAACGCAGGAAGAAACACAACTCCCTCCAGTAGATTTTATATCTTTTTCCACTGATCTCATCACAACCGCGCATCTCTACCTGCAAGGGTTCCGAGACCCGGAAACTGAAAAAGTAATTGTTAATCTCGGTTTGGCTAAGCGAGTGATTGATACTTTAGAGATGTTGGAGGAGAAAACAAAAGGTAACTTATCTGCTCCTGAATCCAATTTTTTAGCAAATTCTCTCTATGATTTGAGAATGAGATATGTCCGTGCTGTCGACAGC
>JAPPMR010000233.1 GCA_028818995.1 Candidatus Poribacteria bacterium
ACCCCCGACACGAGGCTTAGGAAGCCCCTGCTCTATCCCCTGAGCTACAGGCGCGTTTACTGTTAGAACCTCGTCTAAGGTTCAATTGTTATCCTATTTGTTAAAATATAACAAAATATTGGCTAAAATTCAACGAGAGAAAAGACTGGTCGGTCCGCTACTTTTTTTCGCCCCTCAAATTCTGTAAGTTCCAATAAAAGAGCGATGCCTATCGTATTCCCACCAAGTTTTTTTACAAGTTCGACTGATGCTGCCAGAGTGCCGCCGGTAGCCAAAACGTCATCACATATAAGAACGCGGCTTCCCCTTGGGAAAGCATCTTGATGGATAGCAAGCGTATCCGTGCCGTATTCAAGGTCATAGGTGATTTCATAGCAATCATAAGGTAATTTCCCGCTTTTACGGATAGGCACAAAACCGATACCGAGGCGATGTGCAAGCGCTGCAGCCAAAATGAAACCTCGCGCATCAATCCCTACAATTACGTCAATCACTTCAGATTTAAAACGGTTAGCGAATACGTCGATCGCAGCATTAAAAGCTAATCCATTTCCTAAAAGAGGTGTAATATCCTTATATGAAACACCCGGTTTTGGGAAATTTGGTATCTCTCGAATAAACTTAGAAAAATCACTCATAATTTATTTATTTTCAACTTGTGTTGTCTCGTCTTACGGAAATTCAGTATTGGGATGAATCATAATTTTCATACCCTTTCGGGATTCCATCGCTTCAAAAGCCTTATCAATTTCAACAAGTGGAAAATGATGGGTGATAAGCGGTTGCACGCGAACTAAACCTTTTTCAAGGAGACGAACCGCTAATTCGTGATGGCGAGGCACACATCCGTGAGAACCTGTAACAAAACACTCTTTATAGTGGATCGTATTTGAAAGGACGCTCATCGGACGCATTGTTTTTGGCAATCCACCGAATAGGTTAACATAACCGCGGTGTGCAACCATTTCAACACCTTGTTCATGCGCTTCAACAGAGGCACAGGTTGTAATAACGATATCTGGTCCTTCTCCATCCGTTTCTTCTCGGCAGCGTTCCACTACATCCTCCTCTTCAGAGGCGATGTAGACATCCGCTTCATAAAATTTTGCTATCTCCATCCGCAGTTTGCTGCGTTGAACGCCGATAACCTTTGTTGCTCCCATAACACGGGCAAGGTCAATCATCATACATCCGATCGGTCCTAAACCGATAATGACAACGGTCTTACCGAGAGACATATTTACTAATTCAAGTCCATTGATAGCACAGGCGAGGGGTTCAGCGAGGGCAGCTTCATCAAAACTGAGGGAGGTATCAAATGCGGTAACTGGTCCTTCTTCCAAAACAAGACGCGGAAGTTTCATATATTGTGCAAATGCACCGGGAATTTGGTAACCAATAGCGTAATTAATATCACAGTTGTTTCCAAGCCCGTTCCTACACCAATGACATTGTCCACACGGTACATCCGCACCAATGGAGACGCGATCGCCTTCCTTGACACGGGTTACGTTTTTACCGACTTTGACTATTACGCCAGAATTTTCGTGACCGATAATCGTTGGTGGTTTGACACGAGGGTTGCCGTGATGGAAAATGCGGACATCGGAACCGCATATACTGACAGATTCAACCCGCATCAATGCAGAGTCGTTATCAATTTCTGGTTCTGGAACATCCTGAACATTTAAGTTTTCAAGGCTTTCAAGTATAGCCGCTTTCATATTTCCTCTTGTTACCTGTAGGAACGTAAGTCCCACAAGAAGTTTACGATGGATGGATAAGAACTTTTGCGTAAAATTGACTTTTGTCCTTCATCATGTGCAGTACTTCGGTGCTACCTGTTAACGACACCTTGTGTGTAATCAGTGGAGAGAGGTCTAACTTTCCAGAAGCCATCGCTTGTAGTACTGTCCGCCAATCATCATCGTTACCAGATACACTGTAATCAGAATTCCATGTCCCTAATAGACTTACCTCACGCCGCATGAGTTGCGAAATAAGCGATGCGGGCAAAGTCACATCAGCAGCGGGGTTCCCAAGCAAAACGACATTGCCACCACGCCTGACACTCCCTAACGCATAAAGATATGTTTGTGGAACACCTGCTGCTTCAATACAGACATGTGCTCCTTTTCCTTCAGTCTGTGCGTTCACCACCTCAACGGGGTCTTCTATCGCGCTATTAAAGACATCTTCAAAACCGAGACGTTTTGCTAATTCAAGTTTTTCTGCGACAATATCAAATAGCAGCACCTGCGTTGCGCCCATAATTCTTGCCCATTGTGCTACCATCAACCCGATCGGACCTGCGCCAAAGATAGCAACAACTTTGCCAACAAGCGAATCTTGAACTCTCCGAAGTGCGTGGAGTGCCACCGCGGCGGGTTCGGTAAGGGCTGCCTCTTGTAAAGTTACGCTGTACGGCACACGGATAAGATTCTCTTTTGGGGCAACGACAAATTCGGCAAAAGCCCCATCACTTCGTGAACCGAGGTAGTCGTAGTCACTGCATTGCACATATTTCCCGTTTTCGCAAGCATCACATTTCCCACACCAAATTAGTGGAAAAACGACTACATTATCTCCTTGTTCAAAACCTTCAACGCCCGGACCGCATAGGTCTATCGTTCCAGCGAATTCGTGTCCACAGACTGTGGGAAAACTGTAAGTGCCTTTAGAAAAAATCCTTGGAATATCAGAACCGCACACGCCACAGAAACCGATACGGACACGAACTTGCCCCTCAGCGACATCTGGAATAGGCATCTGTGACAGGCGTAAATCTCCAATACCGTGTAGCACAAGCGCGTCCATCAAACCGTCTTGCATCACACTCCTCTTTTGGCAAGTCCAAGCGAAATAGCCTGATGGATCTGCTGAATATTTTCTATGCGAGAACCTGATTTGTGAAAAACGCTACTGGATCCACCGACTAAGATATCTGCCCCTGCTGCGACCATTTTCGGAATGTTTTCAAAACTGACATTCCCATCAACTTCAATTGGCAGGTGAGCACCGCGTTCATTCAAAAAAGATCGACAGTCCGAAATTTTCTGTAGGGTTGATGGCACTAATTTCTGACCGGCAAACCCCGGATTCACCGTCATAATCAGCACGAAGTCAAGCCGATCAATAACATACGCTATCGCGGAAAGCGGGGTCGCTGGGTTCAAAGCGACACCCGCTTTTATACCGTGTCCTTGAATTACCGATAAAGTTCTATCCAGATGTGTAGCAGATTCTGCATGAACAGCGATTTGTTGAACACATAAGTTTGCGACTGCTTCCACAAAAAAATCGTTATTTTCCACCATCAAGTGGATGTCAAAGGCGCAATCTGTTTTTTGCCGTAATTGTTCAATGAGTGCCAACCCAATCGGCATGTTTGGCACAAAGTGTGCGTCCATCAAGTCAAAATGTAGCAGGTTGATTCCTGCTTCTTCCAATTCCCGAATATCTGTCTCCAAATTACAGAGATCAGCGCACATCACTGAAGGTGCTATGCTAATCTTTTTATCCGTGATATTAGGGCGTTGACTCTCAGGAGTCGGCAAGATATTTCTCCAATCAAATTCGGGTTTTTCAATCTATTTATTATAACATAAAATAGGTGAATTGTCAAATTTTGGGAAGGTGGTGGAGTGTGTAAAGTTTTGATATTTGTCTGAATTTCGAATTTTGTGAATTTCACTGATTTCGCAAACTAAGGGAAGATGTCGCGCACTGGAACTCGCTCCTGCAGATAACTAATTATTCATCGCGACAAGACAAGAACTTAACATATTTTCAACCTCCTGTCGAGTATTATCGTGCAACGGTCCTGAAAGAGCTGCATGGTAAAGATTCACTGCCCGTCTTAAATCCCCTGCTTTCTCGTAACAAGAAGCTGCGCTAATACGGTGTATCGCAGCTTCTAATTCTCGACCAAGGACATCCAACATCGGTGCAATATGTTCCTCGTAGTCGGCAGCGGATAGCCAAAGCGATTTTGCTGTTTCTGGTATACCAATATCTGACAGTGCTTGTGCTTTAGAAAGAATTTCTGATTTTTGGCTCATCATCTTTTTCAGTGCCTTCGTATAAGGTTTAGTTTTCAAGTTTTGCATGTCGTCATTCCTCCGGTTGATGATAAGAAAATCGTATAAGGCCTCCAGGCTTAGAGAAGGCACAGACGATAACATAAGCATCTAATCTGAATGGATTTTCTAATGCTTGTCTAACTTTTTCTTTCTGTCGTCGCCCGAGTTCAGATGCTGTTTCTGTGCCACTGATTTCTACAACGCTTTGCCTGTCTAATGAACGGTAGTCAGCGCGGTCACCATAATTTGTTACATCTAATTGTCCAAGATTGACAATATTAGGGGTAAGAATAAACGCGAGGGCTGATGCAGCCATTTCTACTATCGGTTTTGTCTGTATAGTTGATCTTAAACGTTCTGCGTTCCTCTCAGTTTTCTCCGACCACGAGACTTCAAGCAAAAACTGTGTTTCTTCACCAAGCCAGTCGGAAACAATATTCTCACATGTAACTTCAAACACTGCGGGTGAAGCGGAATACGAACGCATCACTGATACGAATGCAACAGTATGAAGCTCAAGAAATAGGCGTGGATGCCAATCTGAAATCCTCTCAATGGAGCATTTGAATCTGTGCATAACGTTGAACAACTTATGGAAGTGGTCTCATTCCGTAAATTCACACCTAAATTACTGAAAATTTCTTGTATTTTAGCATAATTATTGTGTATAGTAAAGAGAAATAGATTATTGAGTAGGAACAGTTGTTGTAGTTAAAACAGAAACCGATACATCGGTGTATTCAACGTAATCCCGATAAGACTCCACACACCTCCAACAATGAACTCCCCCAGAATCAAACCAAGAAAAAACGGAATAAGTTTGCGGTGCAGGTTGATCCCACCTTGCTTCAGAATAATCCACTTGATAACAGAACTGACGAAGATTGAAAACCAAAACACATTCATCGACCAACTGCTGGAAATAGCAAACCCCGCGGGATGGAAGGGCCACCAAAATAATCGTATCCGCATAATCATCAAGAATCCAGTAATCAGAAATCCAATAAAC
>JAPPMR010000707.1 GCA_028818995.1 Candidatus Poribacteria bacterium
GAAGCACTCGTCAAAACGTAGATGTCTTCTTAAGTTGACACCTATGGGGTTGAGGAACGAAACCCAACAGGTATACACTCTTGCCAGAAAAGACATCCTACCGAATGCCGACCACCAATAATTATACCTTTTTCCCGCTGGCTCATGTTATAATACAGTAGATTATGTAGAAGCGATCTCCGAATCGCGACTAAACCACTAATAGTCGGGAATCGGGGTTCCCTCCTACAGCTCAGATGTCCAGTTAATTGTAAAATCCACTATAAAAACAATCCCTCAGAAAAAGGGAAACTCTCATGCAAAAAACAGTAATTTTGATTTTAGCGATTGGGTTGGCAATATGTGTTATTTCATTAAACACCATCGCACAAGACACAAAAGAGGGTCAAATGCCTCACAAAATATTGACGATTCCGGATATTCTTAAAATTAAGTCGTTTTCATCCCGTTCACGATTGCAGCTTTCCCCTGATGGAGAGTTTCTTGCCTATGTTGTGCAAGACCCTCATCACAAGTCATCGTTCCAAGAAAAAACCACAGAATACTCCAGGTTTCTACCGACCGGAGTATTCATTGAGCATCATAGTAGTGCAGTCTGGGTTACCAATATCAGAACAAAGGAAACTTATAAACTCGGTTCAGATGACGGAGTTGACTGGGCACCACGGTGGTCACCAGATGGACGCTATTTAGCATTCTATTCTGACCGAATGGACGCACCACAACTTTGGGTTTGGGATAAGATGAAAAATCAGATGCGACGAATTAGTGAGAAACCGATTACTGCAATATATGGTTTTGAAGCACCACAATGGACATCGGATGGAAAACATCTCATTGCGAAGTTACGTCCAGAAGATATAGATATTTCCAGACTTATCTCACCCGATACCAATCCACAAACGATAAACGTGTGGGAAACTGAAACGTATGAACCGTCTTCTTTAGAGGGGCAAACAGATCGAGTTGCATTTCTCAAGGGAGATTTAGCGGTATTTGACTTTGACACAGGTGATGTGTCAATTCTCACAAGTGGATTGTATACGACAAATATGTTTTTGTCTCCAGATAATGCTGCAGTTGCCGTGATCGACATAATAGGAACGGGAGAATTGACAGCCCAAGAAGCCATTTTTGAGCTGCTATTGGTGCCATTAGATGGAACACCAGTACAACGTTTAGCAACAGGTATCAGATCAGGGTCGCGAATCGTAAGTTGGGCACCAGATGGCAAGCAACTGGTTTATGGACATCCGGACGGCCTGTTTTTAGTTTCAGTCCAAGATGGTGAACAGAAAAATCTCACGGTAAACCTTGCAGAAAACCCTCGATTTTCGATGCGTCCACTCTGGAGTCCATCAGGCACCTCTATTTTCTGTGGTTTCGATGGACATGTTTGGGAACTGACAACAGACGGTAGTAATGCGCGGAAACTTACAGATGGTTTGGTGGGGCGAGGGGTCTTCGGTGTCGTGGCAAAGCGGGATACACATATCATTTGGCAATCAAACGAAACACAATCTATCTGTATCCAAACGCGTGATCATGAAACAAAGAAAAATGGTTTTTATTTGCTAAACACTACAGAAGGAGGAACTACCTGTCTGTTTGAAGAACCACTTTCTATATACGGCCGTTTGGGAGACGAATTCGACATAATATCTGTAGGTTGTGGTGGGAAGATCGTCTACAGAGCGCAAAATGCAACACAACCAGAGGAGATCTGGATGCTTGATACAAATTCTGGCAAACGACAGCAGGTGTCCGACCTCAACCCGCATCTGCGCGACTTACAATTTGGTGAGGTGCGTCTCGTCGAATCAAAAACGGCGGAGGGTCAGCTTTTACAGGGTGTTTTGATGTTGCCAGTCAACTATGAGGAAGGAAAACGTTATCCCTTAGTCACATGGGTCTATGGAGGTCGTAACCTTTCTGGGTATGCTTATCGTTTTGGATTAACGGGGCAGATTAACTTTCAGTTGTTAGCGACCCGTGGCTATGCTGTTCTTGGGGTTGATACGCCATTGAAATCCAACGACCCCATGATAGAACTCTCAGGATTTGTCCTCCCCGCAGTTGATAATGTTATTGAGATGGGAATCGCTGATGAGAATCGTTTGGGAATAATAGGATACAGTTACGGTGGATACAGCACAGTTGGACTGATTACGCAAACCAACCGTTTCAAAGCCGCAGTTAGCGGTGGCGGACTCTACAATTTAACAAGCCACTACGGGATACTTTCGAAACAGGGAAATAGTTATGGTATTGGTTGGTCAGAAGGTGGACAGGGGCGTATGCGCGGTTCGCTCTGGGAACAACGCCAGCGGTATATTGATAACTCTCCGATATTCCATCTGGATAAGGTTGAGACTCCCGTCTTAATCTATTGTGGTGAAGGGTATGATGGTAATGATTACACGCAGGCTGGAGAGCTTTTCTCTGGATTACGCAGACTTAAAAAGAAAGCGACTTTTGTCTGGTATCGTGGCGAAGGACATGGCTTGACAACTTGGCGAGCTGAACACCGCGCTGATTGCTGGGAACGCATCATTGATTGGTTTGAAAAACATCTGAATTAAAGAACAAGAATTGTTTGAATCTCGGATTTACACGGATTATCCTAATCACTGGTAGGCGCGCTTTGTAAGTGAACCTACCAGTGAACGTCCGAGCCGCAACGTGCTACACGCGCACGCTGCGTTGATTTAGTAGTGAGTTGCGAGACTACAAACGCCGCGGCCCCAGAGAAAAGTTCTTATATTTTTTACTTCACCCTAAATATATGCAACTATTTTCACCTAATTCGCGTCACTATATAGCGAAATAAATTGATTTGACGTTTCTTTGAGTCTTGTAAGCTCACTTACCCAGAAACGTCTAAACCGTATAATTCCCTTAATGAAATAGCCTTCCGGAGATGTCAGATGAAAAGCGACACTGTTGCGTTGATTCAGCATACCCTTGCAGGTGATGAGGCTGCTTTTGCCCGTTTAGTGAGCAAATACGAGAAGCAGATTCACGCGTATGCGTTGCGGGAAATAGGTGATTTTCATATCGCTGAAGACATTACCCAAGAGACCTTTCTGGAAGTTTATCAGAAGTTGAAGACGCTGAAAGACCCGGAGAAGTTTTCAACTTGGCTATATGCGATTGTGAAAAACCTTTGTATCGCTTGGTATCGAAAAAATCGGTTTCAACCTGAATCATTGGAAGAGATCCATATCTCAAAAATCGAGACAGATACATATTCGCGGTATGTCGCCACCGAGCATGCGAAAGCGACTGCTTATGCACAACGCGACCTCGTCAAAAAACTGCTTAGGACGTTGAAAGAGAGTGACCGAGAGATAATCACGCTCCACTATTTTGATGAGATGACAACTGCTGAGATAGAGACGCACTTAGGAATACCAGAAAATACGATTAAGAGTCGGCTATATCGCGCACGACAGCGGTTGAAGAAGCACGAATTCATGATTCAAGAGGAATTAGATATTACAATTCAAGGAAAACATTCTTCCCAACAACATTTAAAAGGAGAAATTAGCATGGCAGACGAAGTGAGAAATGAATCCGACGTGGACGCAAGGTTGGAAGAAATGCAGCGTCAGATCACCGATCTACAAGAGCAAATTAAGGGCATTGCGGCTAACTCGGATGCTTCTACTGAGCATACGGATGTTTCTAATAGTGATATAGAATATCGCTTTGTGGCTGACTCCGATGCTTCTACTGACTCAGACAAAAAACAAGCACTTGATGCATTACTCCAACTCTCTCATCATGTGAAAGACCCGATCACGTGGTGCTACGCGGGTGCCTATCAGACCGCCCCTGGTCAGCGATCAAGCCGCGGTTCAGTCTGGACGACCAACGTTGATCACTTCCTATCGTTCGCACCAGATGCTGAAATCGTGAAACTTGCGACATTCTTCACAAACCCTACCGTAGTCTCTGTTTTAAGACAATTAGTGGCGGGAAAGAAATCGGTTACGGATTTGGCAAACGGCTGTGGTATTTCCGAAAGTGAGATGGAGAAAACCGTGGAAATGTTAGTAGACGGAGCGTTAGTGAAGCGTACGGAAGACGATCTCATCGAACCTAAAAACGATGCCGTTTTCTATTTCCTGAACTTCGTCGGGATGGTAACCGTCTATCTTAATCCTGAAGATTATCATAATCAGGATTAACTGTTAGGACAGTATTGCGCGTTGTATAGGAAAAATCGTCAGCCTGAGATTGATCCTATACAACGCGTTCCGGTTACTAATAACAGCAGTGCATAGTTTTACCAAATAGGTTCAATTACAAAAAACGCTTTATAATACCATTTCTATATAATAATATTACATTATTTCGTAGGTCGGGTAGAAGCGGTAGCGAAACCCGACTTTTTATAGCGTCATGTCCAAATCAACGCCAAATGCGCGTGTGGCATTTGGCGGGTTTCGTTCCTCAACCCGACCTACAATATGTTATGACAATTTGTCAATTAGAAATGGTATAATAAACCAATTATGATTTATACATTACGGTAGGTTCGGTTTCCTAACCGAACCGTGTTTGTTCAGTTTCGTAGATGTGGTGAATCAACGCCAAATGCGCCTTTGGCATTTGGCGGGAAACCGCATCTACCTGGGAGTGTTTGCATATTTTTGGATTCCACTATAAATTCTACTGTAGGACGATGTCTCTGTACTCCGCCCCACGTTAGAAATTATAGTCGTTAATGCCAAAAACTTTACATACCCACCTTACACACCCTTTGATTCTCTTCGCTAAATGTGCTATTATTTTAATGTTAGTAACGATGCGCTTTCCAGAGACTGTTCGTGTGTCTTACAATACCATTGCTTGAAATGCGATCATGTTGTTTTTAGTTTTCCAACCATAACCCTATTAACCGTTTTCTTTTATTAGCAACCACAACATTTTAACCATAAACAAATGCGTAACCTCTTTTCTGTACGGTGTTGGATTCTTGTTTTCTTAAGTCTCTCCGTTACCGTTGCACACGCCCAAGACAGTGTACCGACTCACCCCGTTGATGGCACGTTCATCAAAGAATGGCTGGTGTTGGGT
>JAPPMR010000878.1:0-2760 GCA_028818995.1 Candidatus Poribacteria bacterium
ATGAGATGGAGTTTGATTTTTTCTTTTTGATCCTGTATTTCTTCTTCGTCGGCAGCGTTTTGTTGGATTGATTTTTGGAATTTTTCAAGTGTTTCCTCAGAAACAGACTGAAAATCGCTAAGGATAACAATTTCTGGGTTGGGTTTTGTTTGTGCAACATCAAATGCTAAATCTACCGCGGACTTTAGGTCTGTCTTTACGTCGGTTGGTTTAATTGATTCAATTGCTTCTCTAAGCGTTTTTTGGTGGTTTGTAAATGGCGTGTGGATTACTGGACGTGTATTGCAGCTGATAACTGACATTTCGTCCATAAATCGTAGTCCTTTCACCATCTCAAGTGCTTGCTGTTTCGCAGAGTCCAAACGGGATTCGGAAGAAGGGTTATCAAGGTCGATATTGATTACTGCATTCATGCTTGCTGAATGATCTATAATTAAAATGAGTTGTCGAGCGGATTTCGTTATGAATGCAAACTGAGGTCGGGCAACAGCAAACACTAACAGTGCAAGAAACAGCAATTGGAGCAGTAGGGATAAAAGGTGTTTTAGTCTTTGGAATAGAGAAGTGGTTTGTCTCTCTTTAAAAAGTTGTTCCCAAAACATCAATGTAGAGACAGGTTCGCGTCTCCGCCGCAATTTTAGGATATACAAAGCGATTATGGGAATTGCAAGACCAAATAGGAATAGGGAGGTGGGAGTTAAAAAATTCATCAATCAATTTCAGACGGACAATGTTTGCTAAAATTGATCCGTTAAGATACAAAACCACCCATTCGGAAAATACGTAGGATGAGTTCCTCAAAAGGTGCTTTTGTCATTGTCCGCACAATGCTGATCTCTCGTTGTGTACAATATCGGTCAAGGTCATCACAATATTTTTTGAAAAGCGTTTGATAGCGTTTAATGTGATTTTCGTTAATGGTTACAGGGCGGAGTTGATCGGTTTCAATGTCAACAAGATGGTAATCGCCCAGCAGGTTGGGTTCCGCTTCCTTTTCATCAATGATGTGGATAACGAAAAGGTCATGTTTTTGGAATTTTAGCATATTCAAACCGGCAGTAAATCCTTTGGGATCAAAGAGGTCAGAAATCAGGACGACTAATCCACGACGTTTGGTCATGTGAACAAAATTGTGAAATGCGCTTTCCAAATCGGTTTCTCCAGTACCATCAATCTGATCAAGGAAATTGAGAACAGTAAAAATTTTTCCCTTTCCACGTTCAGTAGGTAACCGATTCATATCCGTAGTGTTAAAAGCAGTAATCCCGATGCGGTCAAGGTTGGACAGTCCGATATAGGCAAGCGCTGCAGCAACCCTTTTAGCATAAATCAGTTTTGGTAACTCACCATAAGTCATGGATTGGCTTGCATCAACGAGGAAGTAGATGTGCAGGTCTTCACGTTCTTCATAAAGTTTTAGCAGAAGTTCATCTAATCTTGCAAAGGCGTTCCAATCAATATAACGAAAATCGTCACCAGCGGTATAGTTTCGGTAATCGGCAAATTCAACACTCACACCGCGACGCGTGCTGCGGCGTTCAGCTTTGATTCGTCCAGCGAAAATCTTCTTTGAAACGATATAAAGATATTCAAGTTTTTTGAGGAAATCGCTATCAAATGCAGATTCAGTATCGTTCATAGGGAACCTCGCGCGGTGAGGGGGTACAACTTACGGAATGCCTTATGTGCATTCAGTGTGGATTCACTCCTACAAGAAGGATTCAATCAATAACTTCTAACAGATGTTGGATGATGCTGTCTGGGTCAATGCCTTCAGCTTCGCCTTCAAAGCTAAGTATAAGACGATGACGCAGACTTGGCAGTGCAACTGCTTGAATGTCTTCACGGGCAACGTTGTATCTACCATCAAGGATTGCGCGCACCTTACTTCCGAGAATCAAAGCCTGAGCACCGCGAGGACTTGAACCGTATCGGACATATTGTTTTGTCTTTTCCGGTGCATCTTCTACTTCTGGGTGCGTTCCCATAACAATTCGTAAGGCATATTTGCGAACGTCTTCAGCGACGAGAATGTCGCGAACAATCTGTTCCAGTTCGTTAATCGACTTGCCATCGCAAACCTTATCAACAGCAGGCATTTCCCGTTTCGTAGTGCGTTCCATTACGATGTCAAGTTCATCAAGGCTTGGAAATTCAACTTTGAGTTTGAAAAAAAAGCGGTCGAGTTGTGCCTCTGGTAAAGGATATGTCCCTTCCATCTCTAACGGGTTTTGGGTTGCCATTACGAAGAAAGGTAAATCCAGGGCTCGGTGCTGTCCTGCAACTGTCACGGATTTTTCCTGCATGGCTTCAAGCAAGGCAGATTGTGTTTTGGGGGTTGCCCGGTTGATTTCGTCAGCGAGGACAAGATTTGCAAAGACTGGACCGGGTTGAAATTCAAAGAATTTACGTCCATCTTCATCTTCAGCAACGACAGTAGTGCCTACGATGTCAGCAGGCATCAGATCAGGGGTGAATTGAATCCGAGAAAATTCAAGGTCAAGCACTTCATGCAGTGTTCGTATAAGAAGCGTTTTGCCTAAGCCAGGTACTCCTTCCAATAGGGCATGTCCACCTGTCATTAAGCAAATAAGAACGCCTTCAATAATCTCTTTTTGACCAACGATTCGCTTGGAGACCTCTTGTTGTATTTTGAGAAAGGTTTCGCGGAATTCTTCGTGTTTTTGTTCGACTTGTTCGGACATATTACCCTCTAAGGTAGGACTTAAACATTAAGGTGGATTTTAGAAATATCTGAAT
>JAPPMR010000878.1:2770-5084 GCA_028818995.1 Candidatus Poribacteria bacterium
CGAGGTTGGGAAACCTCGCCTACCGGGACATAATTCCCTCTAATAGTAGTCGTGCTTAGACATTAAATCACCGCAAAGACATATCCATCTCTGCGGTGATTTGTAAAAACTCAGTTTACTTATCATCAGTCGGTTTAATCGATTCAAAATAACGTTTCACATAGAACTTATAACCGAGAGGGATCTGTTCTTCAGTGAGCGCATCTTCAGAAAGTTTCTGATACTTCATATAAGCATCTTTGTAACTGAGGGCAGATTCTTGCCCTTCTGCCGATGCCTTGGAAGTTTGAACAGTAGAACTACCTTCGCCTTGGACACCCGTGAGTTGTTCAAGATTAAGGGTAGAGTCGAGGGAAGTAAGATCACCTTGTTGGGTTTCAGAAGTTTTGTTCCCAATACCTTCACCGGGTTTGTTAGACAACAATTTTGTCAGTCCCGTAGCAGGATTAATACCTTTGCTGTTGCAAGCACCTGCGATACCTGCTTTACATGCTTCGCATTCGGACAATAACTTTGCTAACCGTTGATTGCGATTCTTGAGAAGATCAAAATCACGGATTTTTTTCCCTGAAGCGCGCAAGCCTTTTTGAGTGCCTTCGGCATCGTTTCCGTCAAGCGATTCCCCCGCACCAGATAACTCGCCTCCGAGACCGTCGAGGTCAGTATTTTTCAGGCTTTTACCAGCGCGTTTGAGTTCATCGGACAAGTTCTGACGTTTTTCTTGGTCAAACTTCGGGACATCTTCTGCCACTTTGTCCAGTTTGTCAGCTGCTTCTTTGTAATCACCGCGTTTCAACTGTTGCCCAAATTCACCGAGGATCGGATTACCAATGAACTGTTGTCCGAGTCCCTTCATCAACTCTTCTTGTTGTGCCATTTTGTGCGGGTCTATTTTCGTTTTCAAGAGCGCACTCAATTCGGTCATTCTGGCGAGAGCGTCCTTTTGAGCAATTTGCGGTTTTTTCAACTTAAGCGTTCTTTCCTCAATTTCTTTCAAGATCTCTTTAAGTTCTTCATCCTCGTTTTGTTCAGCTTCTTTTTTTTCCTCTTCAATTTCTTTCAAAAACGTATCGATTTGCGCTGCGATTTCTGGTGAAAAGTCAATCTCTGTTGAAGTCGCAGGTGGGGCAAAAAACTCAACAAACGAGAAAGTGATGAGAAAAGCGACAACAATAGCAATGTATTTGGTTTCACGCGGGACAGTGTACCGTGCGACCTGTTTGATAGGGATTGCTTGTAACCTTTTAGAGGTATCTTGGATTTGAAGCGCGGTTAACGTTTCATTGGTTTTACGTTGGATTTGTTCTAACCCACTTACAACACGGTCTTTAAGTGATGCGTCTATATCAATTGCGCGGGCTGCTTCCTGTAGATTGACTGGTCGAATAAGACGGACAATCAGTGCAACGACTGCAATGCCGCCTGCGACCCCGAGGAAGACCAAGGGCGGAATATTAAAAGAGGTGACGATGCTATCAACAATAACTACTGGCACACACACCAAAAGTCCAAATAATAGAAACGTCGCGAGTGTTTGAAAATATCCTTGTACGTTCAAGCGACGACGGACCTGACGAATCTTTTCAAGAATCAATTTTTCCTGCATGAAGTATACCTCCCGATGACCATAGTGCACTGCTCTAAATAGGGTTTTTCCTTAACAAGAGTGCGGCTATGGGCATAAACGTTATTTGGGAAAATGATTAAATACTGAGTTATTCTCCGAGTTTGTTAATAGTGTACTATATTATTACATTATATGTCAAGTTCTTTTTATAGTGAATTTTACAATTTACTTTACACTATTGAGTTATAGGAGGAAACTCCGATTCCCGACAGCTAATAGTTTGAGTCGTGATTCGGAGATCACTCCTACAGAATATATGTAAACTTATTTTTCTAATTCACTATAATTCTGCTCAGAACTATAGATTTTTAAATCATCAAATGGTTTTCCATTTGTGTCGGTAATACGCAGATAAAATCCCCATCCGCCTTTTTCTTGACATACTTTAACAAGGATTCTGTTTTTACCTTGCTTTAGTGTCACAGGAATAATGTCTCTGTCAATTTCAGCACTGTGTTGATTCGGATTTGTGAACACCTCTGTGCCGTTTAGCCAGACTTTCCCCTGATCGTCGCTGTCAAATCGGAATTGGACTTCTCGTTCCTCTGGTGAGGTAACGGTTGCAAATGCATAAGAGACTCCCCAATTAACATCGTCTCCAAGGCTGATATAGCCGTTCAGTGTATCATCTGTGCTTTTTTGCCAACGGACATTTCCAGCGGGACCATTATATTTTGCAGTTGTGTC
>JAPPMR010000358.1 GCA_028818995.1 Candidatus Poribacteria bacterium
TTCTGTCGCACTCAAAGTTTGGCGACAGTCGCACCGCCGTCACGGGTCCGAGGCTGGGCAGGTTAAAAATGAATTGAATAAGGCTAAAGATCTCTTGACTGAAATCAAGCAATACCAGGATGAAATCCAGCGAAATAAGAGGCAAACAGCAGTCGAATATGAAAAACTTGGAAGGTATGTACTACCATCAGAAAAATGGTTAATGGGAAAAACCGACCTCGTTGTTCAGAGTTATCAACAAATTGCCAATAACTGGGAAAAACTGCGTAACTATCCGAACGCTATTGAAACATATAAAGTGTTAATTCGCGATCTTTCACATAAAAAGTACGCGGTTGCCGATGCTTTTTTCCAAGTCGGTTCACTCTACCAGCAAAGCGCTGAGTATGAACGCGCCATTCAAGCTTTTGATGACCTGCTTGAAAATGCACCGGAATCTACATGGCGAAATGAATCTGTATATCAACAGGCAGTCTGTTATCGTTCTATCCGTGAATTTGGTGCTGCTTATAAAGGGTTCAAAACATATATTAGTCTCGCAAAAGGTGATCGCCCTTATCTTCGAGAGGCTGAACAGATCATACGCCAGTATGAACTTGATCAAGACCAAGACGGCTACCTGTTCTATCAGGAACTGGAAAACGGCACTTCTGATCAAGATCCGAACTCACAACCTGGCGCAGGAAACTAAGGGTTTTGGCGGTTTAAATATTTGATGGATGGGTTGAATGGAAAGCAATCGTCATTCATAGCCACGATAGGTGCGGTTTCTAACCGCACCTATCCAAAAAATCGCTTATGCCGAACTCACGTTTTTCTTACTAAATCCATCTCTAATTAAAACAGCACGAAGTTAAATCACCGATGCATAAATGCAATAGACGTGTTTGTCATATAAACAGGTGAACACGGGAGTGTTCAGAAGTTGGCAACTTTTTGAAAACTTCTTGCCTGATTAACTCAGGTGTGTAACGGCGTGAAAAGTGATTTAGAACAATATACTCACTCTCAAAATGTTCTAACAGAGTTGGCAACATATCTAAATGCAAATGTTTCGTCTTCTTAGCTCGCTCACGATGCTCGGGTGTAATAAAGGTGCATTCACAAATCAGAAGTTTGCACTGCTTTAGCAATGGATGTGCATCAAGCGAAATGCCTCGTGTATCACCTAAATATGCTACCAACGGCAACTGTACTTCGTTTGTTATTTCAACGCCTGAAAGCTTGAGTGTCACGATTTCTCTTCCTGACAAATCGCGGTATTCAGGCTTCAGTTTTTTGCGAACTTCACAAATCAGATAGGAAACAGCAGGGACACTATGGTTCCCTGGCAAAATGTGAGCGATTAAATTTCGCCGAAACGGAAAAGAATCGCCTGCTTCTACTGGTGTAATCTGATAATTCCAATCCCGAGCTGTGTCTAACGCAGAAATCCTATCAAGGATATTCTTTAATTGTTTGAACCCGCTCAACGGAACGTAGATATTTCCAGGCGGCATTCCGGCAAGCCAACGTTGACTTATATAGATCGGTAACCCAAAATAGTGGTCAAGGTGGAAATGCGAAATGAAAACATGGTTAGTCCCAATAAAATGCATCGGGCATCTACCCAGATCAAAAATCAGATCAAGTTCCTTTATCCTAATGTAAGTCGCTACAGCCGAACTTGATTTTCCTTCAAGTTTCCAGTTTCCACATTGTAACAATGGCATAGTGAATTAAAAGTAAATTTCGTTGCTTTCCTTTGGAGAATAGAAATATATGCATGTCAAAATCGGTATAATTGGCGGTAGCGGCTTCTATCAGATAGAAGGCTTAACCGACATTGAAACAATTGAAGTTGACACCCCTTTTGGCAAACCCAGTGATAACATGATTTTCGGTAATCTTGATGGGCAACCAGTAGTTTTTCTACCACGTCATGGTGTTGGACACCCACTTCTTCCCTCTGATATTAATGTCCGTGCCAACATCTACGCCCTAAAATCGTTAGGTGTAGAATGGCTAATCTCCGTTAGCGCAGTGGGTAGCCTCAAACGAGAGATTGAACCACGTCACTTTGTTGTGCCAGATCAACTTTACGATCACACAAAAAACCGAGAATCAACTTTTTTTGGTGACGGTATTGCTGCCCATATTAGTCTCGCACACCCGTTCTGCTCCCCTCTAAGTACACTGTTATATTCAGCAGCAACAGAAGTCGGTGCGACCGTTCACAACGGCGGCACCTACATCTGTATGGAGGGACCAGCGTTTTCTACACAAGCCGAATCTAATGTATATCGCCATCTCGGTTTTGACATTATCGGCATGACCGCCGCACCGGAAGCAAAACTGGCACGCGAAGCAGAAATCTGTTACGCAGTCTTGGCATGTTCTACCGACTACGACTGCTGGCATCCAGAACATGACCACGTTACCACTGAGATGATTCTGGATAACCTCCGATCCAATGTAGAGATTTCCAAACAGATAGTAAAAAATTTGGTCTCCAAAATTCCAGATGAACAACGGAATTGTGACTGTGCCAATGCCCTCCAATATGCTATCGCTACGCAACCGGACAAGATTCCGATCACTAAACGACATGAGTTAAAACTTCTATTGGACAAGTACCTCACGTAACGTGTTGAAAATTTGATCTGCTTCTGATTCATTAAGGATAAGAGGTGGCACAATATAAATGATGTTCTCTGGTTCGTCAACTGCATGTCCGATTTTCCCAACAATAACGCCATTTTCTCTCAATTGCCCAACAATTTGGTTCGTTTTTGCAGTTTCAAGGTGTGCGCCATCGGTTTGAATGAGTTCTACAGCAAGCATTAAACCTTTGCCCCGCACATCGCCGACAATAGGTAATGATTCCAACGTCTTTAGTTTTTCAAGCAGATAACTTCCAACCTTTTCAGCGTTTTCCCAGAGACGTTCTGATTGCAAAATTTTCAGGTTTGCCACGCCAGCTGCGCAAGCAACAGGATGCCCACCATAGGTACAAACTTGCGCAAATTCCCGATTTTCATCAGAATCCCCAAGGAAGGTGTTGAACACAGAAGTTGATGCAACACATGCACCGAGTGGAATATAACCGCTTGTCAATCCCTTCGCAAGCGTAATGATGTCAGGCTGGACATCCCAATGCTCACAAGCAAACATCTTTCCTGTTCGTCCAAAACCTGTAATCACTTCATCAAGAATAAGCAACAAACCGTAATCATCACAGATTTTTCGTAATTTAGGAAAGTAATCATCAGATGGCACAATTACGCCGCCACCACCGATGATAGGTTCAGCAATAACTGCAATCACGGTTTCGGGTCCTTCCGACTGAATTATCCGTTCAATATCGTTTACGCACGCATCATTGCAAGATTTTTCATCTAATCCGAGTGGACATCTATAACAATAGGGCGGATGCGCGTGATGGAATCCAGGGACAAGCGGTTCAAACGCTTTTCGCCTTCGTGCCTGTCCTGTTGCTGACATAGCACCATAAGTAAATCCGTGATAACCGCGATATCGACTTATGATCTTGTAGCGATTTTCTCCAGGATAGGTTTGTCTACCGTACTGACGCGCAATTTTAATTGCAGTTTCATTTGCTTCGGAACCGCTGTTGCAAAAATACACATGGTTCAAATCGCCGGGAAGACTTTCCGCTAACTGTTCTGCTAATTCAGTCGCTGGGACATTAATTTGAGAGTGTGGATAATAACACAATTCCTGTATTTGTGCATAGACCGCATCTGCAATTTCTTGTCTCCCGTACCCGACATTGACATTCCACAGAGCCGAATACGCATCTAAATATTCATTCCCATCAGCATCTACCAAAGTTGTACCTTGTGCCGACTTAAAAACCAACAAATCCGTTTCGTCAAGACGTTGGTGTTGAAACAGTGGATGCCACACATGTGCCTTATCAATTTCTTTATAATTTGCTGCCATTTATGGAAAATCTCCGTTAAAATTTACATCGATTCGGGTGCTGAAATTCCTAAAAATCTCAACCCATTTGCCAACACCGTTTGCACACTTTGAATAAGGATGAGTCTTGCATAAGTCCGTTCCATATTTGAGGCATCAAGCACCCGATGCTGATTGTAATACGGATGGAATATGCCTGCTAATTCGTGTAGATAATGTGGAATACGGTGTGCCTCACGTTCCTCTGCACTGGACAGAACAATTGCTGGGAATTCGGCTAACTTTCGTATCAACTCGTGTTCATGCGCTTCTGTGAGCAGTGCAAGAGAAACTTCAGTGCTCGGTTTCAACTCAATTTGCTGCTCTTCTCCTTGCTGGAAAATACTACAACATCGCGCATGTGCATATTGTATGTAAAAAACAGGGTTCTCATTCGCTTGCGTAACCGCCAATTCGAGGTTGAAATCAAGGTGTGTATTGTTTGCACGCATCAGGAAAAAGTATCGTGCCACATCCACAGCAAACCGTTCACCAACAGCATCCGCAAGTTCGTCAATGAGTGAATCAAGCGTCAAAAATTGTCCCTGCCGTTTTGACATATCCCGTCGATTACCATCAGAATCAACCAGATTCACTTGTTGAATAATATCAACTTCTAACCAGTCATCTGCCAAACCAAGCGCTTTTACAAAGTTTTTTAGTCTTGTCACATGCCCTTGATGGTCCGGTCCGAGCAGGTCAATAACTTTATCAAATCCGCGATCAAATTTATCGTGATGATAGGCTGCGTCTGGAACAAAATAGGTATATTCACCGTTGGTGCGGATTACGACACAATCCTTATCGTCTCCAAAATCTGTCATCCGAAACCATGTCGCACCATCTGCTTCGTAGAGATAATCCTTTTCACGAAACATCTCTATAATTTCGTCTGGTTTTCCACTGTCTCGGATTGCTTTTTCGCTTGTCCAAACATCAAAGTTAACACCAAAACGTTCCAAAGAGACTTTTTGTTGTCCAAGTAGGTGTTCAACCCCCTTATCTCGAAAAAGTTCAACTCGTTCTTTTTGGCTAAGTTTTAGATAGGCGTCACCTTCCTCAGCGGCGATAGTTTGTGCGAACTCTCGCAAATATTCACCTTGATATCCACCCTCTGGAAT
>JAPPMR010000625.1 GCA_028818995.1 Candidatus Poribacteria bacterium
TGCCTATACCATAGCCCTCTACCCCGCAACTGATGGCACTTGCTTTCACGGTCTGTTTGACAGACTTGATTATCCACGTTATCTTAAGCAGAAAGCAGAACACATACCCTCTAAACCATCACCTGTACTAAAACTTGGGAGACGATCTCAACTACATGTTTGGTCTGAGCATTTTGATAGAGATGATTTCTACAAGGAGTATCCTTCCTCGCTTCTCTTCCGTGACTTAGATCAGTTAATTCAATTGTTAACTGATGAACTTCCCGCCCGTGCTAAAGTTGCTGTTTTACCTGTGGCAGGCATTCAGGTATTAACCTCCAATTAATCTCATAGTAGTTAAATCTTAAAATATATGAACTCCCTCGGTAGGTGCGGTTTCATGAAGATTAAGCATTTAAAGTTGGAATCCCATTAAAACGACACGACGAACAACGCGACAACGTATTGGTGAGTTATGCAGGGCACGTAAATAAGGAGGAAAAATGCATAATAAAACATTGCGAATATTCATTATCCTGATAGCAATAATGTCTATCGGATGCGATGAAATGGATGTTGTTTCACCAACAGCGAATCAACTTAATTCAACAACACTTCAATCAATTGACAATCCTCTGATGCCACTATTTGCGTTGCTTCGCGAAGAGGGAAAAATTAGAGAAAAACTCTACTACGGAACAATCGTAGATGTTGATCACATCTACGATGGAGACACGATTGGGCGTACAATCAGTGGTGAATTTCACGGTGTATCTGTGAGAATATACCCTGAATGTGATTCTGGAATAGTTTTTGATAATGCTCTCTGGTTAGGTATTGAATGTAGAGAAAATGGAATTTTCGCTGTAACAAAGATAAGAATAGCAGGGATAGATGCGCCAGAGAGAATACCAGATGCCCAAGGTCGTTCGATAGAATCACGAAACAGAGAAAAAGAACGAGCTGCTACAGCACGAGAGTTTCTCCAAGGATTATTCCTTGAATACAACAAACATAGAGATACCATAGGATTCGCATTGAGAGTTTATTATGACTCGAAATTTGGTGACCCTTTAGCAGATATCATACTTTTCAACGACGAAGAGTATATTGATGTTGGAACGAAAATGATAGAAAATGGACATGCAGTACCTTACTTTGGCGGAACGAAAACTCATGATTGGGGTGCTGAATAGCGTTTCATAATTGGTGGGAAATCAAATTCACCGAAAAATCTTAAAACTTCACACACCCGCAACACAAATATCTTGACACAGGTTAATATTTTGATAGAATAAGACACATCTTTTTGGATTCCAGATTTAGAAATGGAGGACAATCATGAACAACACCGCAACAGTCCACTCCCGTGCTTGGTATGGCGATGCAGAACTGACACTGAATTTCCCAACGGGATGGGAAGTAGAAATGTTAGGGCCAAAAGACGCACCCGCACTTTCTAACAAGCAGATTGAGCATGCTTTTGCAGAACCAATCGGCACACCACGTATTGCTGAACTTGCGAAAGACAAAAAGAGTGCTGCGATTGTCGTAGATGATCTGAGTCGTCCTACTCCTGCAGCCGAAATTATCCCGTTTCTACTAAGAGAACTCACCTCAGCAGGTATCCCGAAATCAGAAGTCCGATTTGTCGTAGGCGGAGGATCGCACAGACCTCTCACAGATGAAGAAGCAGCGAAAAAAGTCGGTCCTAACATTTTTGCAGAATATGAGGTGACAAGTCATAACTTTATGAGCGGAGACCTGCGGGGATATGGCAGTCTCAAAAATGGCATGCCTATCTATATCAACAGCGTTGTTGCAGATGCAGATTTCAAGATCTGCTTGGGTGGAATTTATCCGCACGGTTCCGTTGGATTCGGAGGCGGTGCGAAGTTAATTGTTCCCGGTGTCTCTGGGTTCGCAACGATGTTCTATTTTCACTCCTTTTCACCGAGTCGTGGACACGCTGTCATTGAAAGAAAAAGCAGCACACCCGATCATCGTGATTTTGCCGAAGAAGTTGCCAACGTCATCGGTCTCGATGTAATCGCAAATGTTGTGCTAAATTCTCGGCGTGAGATTTGCGGACTGTTTGTCGGAGACTTTGTGCAGGCACATCGGGTTGGTGCACATTTCGCTTTAGAAACCTACGGTACAAAGATACCGATGCAATCCCGAAAAGAGACTGATCTGGTCGTTCTAAATTGTTATCCACTTGATAGCGACCCTATCCAAACAGGAAAAGCGTTGTGGGCAAACGCCTATTTTGAGAAGGCGCATAAAATGGCACTTAATCCTGCCAGCGATGGTATCTGCTACCATGGATTGTTTGATCAAGTTGATTATGTCCGTTTTCTTGAACAGAGAGCAGAAAGAATCCCGCCTGAACTCCCCGAACCCAAACTCGGAAACATTGACCAACTGCACGTCTGGTCGGAGCATTTTATGGTAGACGATTTTTACAAAAAGCACTCAGGTGCCCTCCTCTTCCGCGACTTGGAACAACTGATTCAACTATTCGCTGAAAAACTTCCAAAGAAGGCGAAAGTTGCAGTGTTACCTTCAGCAGGAATCCAGGTATTAGCAGAAGAAAAACAGCAAAGAATCTAATGGAATCTCCTTTCAGAAACTATTTACAACGTATAAACACCTTCCTCGGCAAAATTGAGACCGGTTTGTTATGTCTAATTGTCGCAATGATGATTGGGCTTGCAGTGCTTGAAATTGTCTTGCGTTACGGCTTCAAGATGAGTTCATTGTGGAAACACATAATGCTTCAGAATTTGACACTCTGGTTGTGCTTTCTTGGGGCTGCGCTTGCTTCAGCTGAAAGACGGCACATTAGCATTGATGTGCTGAGCCGAATTTTACCTAAAAACGCCCTCCGTTATAGTACTTATATTATTGATGTGCTGAGCCTGATTGTCGTAATGATTTTAGCCTATTTCGGTTTTGGCTTTCTGATAGAAGAGCAGAAAAGCCCTGAAACACTGATAGGATCTGTACCACTTTGGTGGGCAAAGACGATTATTCCCATAGGATTCGTTCTCATCGGGATTCACTTGGTGCTTCAGATTTGCATCCGTTTGACTGGACATGAAAACCCTCAAGATGATGATAGGGGAGAATCAGACTAATGGGATTAATCATCGGCATCGGATTAGTAGTTTTCGCACTTTTCGGTGGTGCACTCTTTGTCTTGCTGGGTGGTGCCACAATTATCGGATACGCCACAGCAGGCGAGCCGATTTCAACAATTCTGATTGATTTCAACAGGATCATAAAGAATACGACAATTCCTATTATTCCGCTTTTCACCTTTGCGGGATATATTATAGCAGAAGGAAAAGCACCGCAAAGGTTGGTAGCGTTTGCGCGTGCAAGTGTTGGCTGGCTACCGGGCGGGATTGCAGTGGTTGTCCTCGGCACTTGTGCCTTTTTTACGACTTTTACAGGGGCATCTGGTGTAACCATAATTGCTCTTGGTGGTTTGGTCTATCCGATTCTGCGTCAAACCTATAGTGAAAAGTTCTCACTCGGTTTGATAACAGCCTCTGGGAGCATCGGTCTCCTCTTCCCTCCGAGTATACCACTTATACTTTACGCTATTGTTGCACAAGTGCCAATTGACGCAATGTTCTTTGCTGGAATTATTCCTGGGATACTTATTCTCATTATACTGAGCTGCTACTGCAGTGGATGGAGTGTCTTAAAACGTGCAGAAACAACTCCGTTTGACTTGTCGCTTTTTGCTCGAACCTTATGGGAAGCAAAATGGGAATTGATATTGCCATTTTTGGTATTAGGTGGTATTCTTTCAGGTTTTGTTACACTTGATGAAGTTGCAGCATTGACAGTTATATATGTCTGTATCGTAGAAATATACATCCATCGATCTATTTCTGTGAAAACATTACCGCGTCTTGTCAAAGAAAGCATGTTGCTTGTTGGCGCAATCCTTATCATCCTCGGCATTGCTTTAGGATTAACAGGCTACCTCACCACATTGGAAGTTCCTTTCATTGTTCTTGATTGGATTCAGTCGATTACAGAAAACAAAGTCGTTACACTTATTGGGCTTAATATCTTTCTACTGATTGTTGGATGTTTGATGGACATCTTTTCTGCGATAATCATCGTTGTTCCATTACTCATTCCGATCGCCGAAGAATTTGGTATTGACAAAGTACATCTTGGTATAATCGTTCTAACAAATCTTGAAATCGGTTATCTCACACCACCAATAGGATTAAATCTGTTTATATCAAGCATGAAGTTTGATAAATCGGTTGTGTTACTTTATAGGTCCGTGTTGCTGTTTATCGGTTTGTTGTTGATAGCCTTAATCCTTGTAACTTATATCCCGGACTTAAGTCTTTGGCTGCCGCGGGTGCTTGGGATAACATCGCAACCGTTATTGTTATGAAATACTATAGACAGTACGACTTGTGCCAGTTAACTATTTGTTTTTGATGTTTTCACAGATATTAGTTTTGTCCTATAAACATATCGTCCCTACGGGACTAAAGAGGGCATTTATGGCGTTTTTCTATAAACATATCGTCCCTACCAAATCAACGCTATGAATGCCTTTATGGCATTCAGCGGGACTAAAGAGCATATCCATCATCAAGGAAACTGGCTAAATATTGTACTTATGTGAAACAATGTTATATAATAAGTTATTTAGCACAAGTCGTTAGACATTACTATAGTTGGACAATTTACACGTTGTTTGAGAATTACTGAGAGTGATAGATATATAAGCAAAATACTGGATACCTGCCGCCCCGCTGGGGCTTTAGACTGAGGCAATCACTTTTTCTATACACCTGTCGCCCCGCCGGGGCTTGCTATTGATGGGGTCAATGCTTACTATACACCTTTCGCCTCTCTGAGGCTTAGGTAAATCACATATCAGCACCCGACAAATGCCATACGCGCATTCCGCCACGCGCATTCAGCGTTGATTCACAGAACATCCTTCTTTGTAGGAGGGAATTCCGATTCCCGACTATCAAATTGTTTTGTCGCGATTCGGAGATCGCTCCTACAAAGAAATAGGTCGCGATTCGGAGATCGCT
>JAPPMR010000750.1:0-4800 GCA_028818995.1 Candidatus Poribacteria bacterium
AATCTTGACAGAGAGCAGCAACGAACCGGCGAACGTTCATGGTGGTGTAATCTTGGTGTTCAGGAATTCCGAGAGAACGATGGACACTGGATTGATGTGCTACCCCCACCGAGAAAACGTGACCTAAAATTCTTACCTTATCTGATTGGCGGCATCAACGAAACAGAAACTTCTGTCCGAGCGACCTCCGAGTCGCGACGAGAATATACTGCCCGTGCAGGAGCAGACCTCCGCTATGAAGTCACACCACAACTACGTCTCATCGGTACAGCCAACCCAGATTTTGATAATATTGAACAATCTGTGGAAGGCATTGATTTTTCTTATAGTGAACGCTACGTAAGTGACCGGCGTCCGTTCTTTTCCGAAGGTGGAAATGTATATCATCTCGGCAATCTCCTCTATTCGCGTAGGATAATGGATATGGATGGAGGACTTAAACTCTTTGGAAAAGTAGCAAAAAACACATCAGTCGGCACATTAGGCACCTATCATCGCAACAACCAGAACTTTATTCTACGCGCAAAACAATCCCTGACAGCAACATCTCACATCATCACGGGGTTTCTAACGCACCATCGTCCCGATACAGATGCAAACAGTGTAGGACACCTTTCAGGAAGTGTTAGACGCGGTAAGTTTTCAGCAGAATCAAGTTTCACCCAAAGTTGGGAAGGGGAGTCAGATGGAAGAACAGGAAATGCCTATGTAAAATACAACGGCTCGCTTTTTCAATCAACGTTATTTGGATATTTTGTGGATCCAGATTTCGTAAATAACCTCGGTTATAGACCGTTTACCGGCATCCGTGGCGGTGGTATAGAAGGAATTATCTCAAATGAATGGCGGCAAGGATTAGTCCGTAGTATTTTCGTTGGAGCGAATTTCATAGCTGCTAACAATTACGATGGTGAACTATTTCAGCAAGACTTCTCTGTCTTTTCAAATCTCTCAACACATAGTGATTACGGGCTTTCTATAAACTGGTTTGGTGGACGATTTCAAGAATTCACTGATAGTGTCTTTAGCATCAGATTAAGAGCACGCACCTCAGATCAGTTCAACAATGTCAATATTAGCTATAACTGGGGTGAACAAGCGGATGAGCGGCTTCATCGCGTCAGTGGAAACCTGAATCTCCGTGCTTACGGTTTCACTGCAGGACTCTCCTCCAGTATCCAATGGCATTTTGAGAAACGCTACCAACAAATTCTAACCCTCGGCTACGATTTCAGTCCCGCCTTAAGCCTTGGTAGTCGTCTAATCTGGCAAGCAGAAAGCATCAATATCTACTTTGCACTACGCCGCTCTGGCTATGCTGGTACAGACTTTTTCATCATCCTCGGCGATCCAAACGCCCCAGAATTCAAACAACGTCTAATAGCAAAAGTTATCCGTGCGTTTTAGAATTTCACGGATATCCGTGTGTTCTCCATGAATGGTCTGGTTGTTTGCCCTAAACCTCATGATATAATGTATAAATACTTCTTGGTAGGCGCGATTTCAAATCGCGCCTACAGCAGTGCATAAAACTTTTGCAAAATATAACCCCTTATGTTCAGGAGGCACAATCTCATGAAAAGTCCGTGGGGACGACACTTCGTTATCGGTAAGTTCGTGTTAGTTCTACTCGTATTTGTATTTCTTTGCTCCACAGCAACATGGGATGCAAATGCTAAAAAGGATACAGAAATGGAAAAAAACAGAATTCAGATTTACAAAGAAAACCCGCGTTACTGGCAGTATAAAGGTGAACCGATTCTCCTAATCGGTGGTTCAGTTGAAGATAACCTATTTCAAATACCGAATCTCAAAGAGCATCTTGAACTGCTAAAGTCGGTTGGTGGCAACTATGTGCGGTCTACGATGAGTTGGGTTGATGAAGGCGACGTGCCTCCCCATAAAAAAGTCGGTGATAAATATGACTTAAACCAGTGGAATGATGAATTCTGGACGCGTTTTCGCAACTTCATAACGTGGACACACGAGATGGATATTATCGTCCAGATTGAGGTGTGGGCAACCTTCAACTATTACCGCGAACCGTGGGCAGAAAATCCTTTCAATCCAAAAAATAACAGCAATTACACAGCAGAAGAAACGGGGTTACCCACTGTTGTCAAAGACCATCCTGTTGCAACGGGGAATAACTTTTTTTGGTCGGTCCCAAAAGAACGCAATCAGCAGAACGTCTTGAAATATCAGGAAAAGTTTGTAGATAAACTTCTTGATGAGACACTTCCTTACGGACATATACTCTACTGTATGGACAATGAGACTGCCGTCACGGCTGCATGGGGTGAATATTGGGCAACGTATATTCAGAAAAAGGCAAAGGAAGCCGGACGTGTCGCCGAAACGACAGAGATGTGGGATCCATGGGATTTATCCGATGAGAAGCATAAAGCGACTTTTGACCATCCCGAAACCTACTCGTTTTGTGATATATCACAGAATAACCACCAGAAAAGGCAGCGGCATTGGGATAACGCCCAGAAAATTCGTGCAAAACTCTCACCGATTCGCCCCATCAATAATATAAAGATTTACGGTGCTGACGGTGGACGATTCGGCAGTACGCGAGATGGATTAGAACGGTTTTGGCGAAACGTCTTCGGTGGATTTGCATCAGCACGGTTCCACCGTCCGGATAGCGGCGTTGGTTTGAGCAAAATAGCACAGGCACATCTCAAGAGTATGCGCTCCATCACAAACAAGATGGACGTTTTCACGTGCGAACCCAATAACGACCTGCTTTCCAACAGAAAAGAAAATGAAGCGTACACCTTTGCAAATCCTGGAAAGGAATATGCAGTCTATTTTCCAAAAGGTGGTTCAGTTGATTTAAACTTGAGTGTTGGTAAAAACACAGATGCCAAAACGGTAAAAATCAGATGGTTGAATATCAACAAAAGCGAATGGAAAAAAGAAGAGGAAATTCCCTTCAGCGATAGTATAACATTAGACACGCCGACCGAAGCACATTGGGCAGTTTTGGTTCAAGTTAACCCTTAAGCCCCTTTTTTAAAGAATTTATAGGCTAATACCATTTCCAAATAAATATGGAACATTATTTCGTAGGTCGGGTAGAGCGAAGCGAAACCCGACAAATGCCAAAAAGCGCATTTGGCGTTGATTTGGACACGTATGATTTTATATAAGGTTTCCATGTCTGGTTTCGTAAACTCTACCCGACCTACAGTTTTTAATGACAATTTGTCAATTAGAAATGATATTATAAGGATGCAATCTTATGAAAGGTCTGTGGCGACCACACATGGTTATCAACAAATTTGTGTTGATTCTACTTATATTCCTGTTCGTTTGCTCAGCAGCATGGGAGATCAAAGCCAAAAAGGATATACAGATGGAAAAAAACAGAATCCAGGTTTATAAAGAAAATCCGCGTTACTGGCAATATAAAGGCAAACCCATTCTGCTAATCGGCGGTTCTGTTGATGACAATCTGTTTCAGATACCGAATCTCAAAGAGCATCTTGAATTATTAAAGTCTGTCGGTGGAAACTATGTTAGGTCTACAATGGGATGGACTGAGGCAGTCGATGTGCCTCCCTTCAAAAAAGTTGGTGATCTGTATGACCTGAATCAGTGGAGCGATGAATTCTGGACACGTTTTCGCAACTTTATCACATGGACTCACGAGATGGATATTATCGTCCAGATTGAAGTGTGGGCAACTTTCAACTATTATAGAGATTATTGGGATGTCAATCCATTCAATCCTAAAAATAACAGCAATTACACTGCAGAAGAGACAGGATTACCCACCGTCGTCAATAGCCACCCAAGTGCAGCGAAAAATGACTTTTTCCGGTCTGTGCCGAAAAAGAACAATCAGGAAATCGTCCTGAAATATCAACAAATATATGTTGATAAACTTCTTTCAGAGACGCTTCCTTATGGGCACATACTCTACTGTATGGATAACGAAACTGCCGTTACGCCAGCGTGGGGTGAATACTGGTCAACGTATATCAAAAAGCGAGCAGCTGAAGTCGAACGGGGTGTCGAAACAACTGAAAGCTGGAATCCGTGGGAATTGTACCATGAACAACATCGCAATACAAAGGACCATCCAGAAATATATTCGTTTTGTGATATATCACAGAATAATATGCAGAAGCGACAGACACATTGGGATAACGCTCAGAATTATAGAGCAGAACTCTCACCGATCCGTCCCATGAATAATGTCAAGATTTACGGTGCCGATACTGGGAAATACGGTACGACGCGAAATGGGTTGGAACGGTTCTGGCGAAATATTTTCGGAGGATTAGCATCTGCACGATTCCATCGTCCGCCCAATGGACTCGGTTTGACCGAAACTGCACAGGCAAGCATCAAGAGTATGCGAACCATCACAAACGAAATGGACGTTTTCACCTGCGAACCCCGCAATGACCTGCTGTCTAACAGAGAAGAGAACGAAGCGTACACCCTTGCAAACCCTGGAAAGGAATATGCTGTCTATTTTCCAAAAGGTGGTTCGGTTGCTCTTAATTTGAGTGTTGGCAAAAACGCAGATGCCAAAACGGTAACAATTAAATCGCTAAATATCCGCAAAAGTGAATGGACAGCGGAACAGGAAACCTCCTTTAGTGATAGCATGACATTAGTCGTAGAGACCGAAGAACATTGGGCACTTTTAATTCAAGTAAAATAAACAAGACTTATACACAACGGTAGGCGCGTTTTGTAAACGCGCTGGAAACCCAGAATTTGCTGAAATTACACTAAATTTCGTCATAATTATCAGTATTGTAGGTCGGGTAGAGC
>JAPPMR010000750.1:4810-5065 GCA_028818995.1 Candidatus Poribacteria bacterium
CGCGCGCGCGCCCCCCCACCACCCCCCCCCCACGTGTTTTATTGGGGGGTTCCCCCCCCCCTCAACCCGACCTACTAAATAATCCTAAGTTTAAGTAAAGAAATTGTATCAAAATTTTGCATTAACACAAATCTTGTAGTATAATTTATAGCGTTGCTTAAGGAGGAAATCTGTTCTAACACCGTTTTCATAATATCGGAGCAAACGTCATGTTTAAACGAAGGTTAGACCAATTCAAGCATGAAAATGTAGGAA
>JAPPMR010000951.1 GCA_028818995.1 Candidatus Poribacteria bacterium
ACCCAACTGTTGTCGTGGAGGTACTTTCTCCGTCAACTGCAGCTTATGACAAAGGGGAGAAATTTGAGTCTTATAAGCAGATCGCGTCCTTGCAAGAATACATCCTTGTTTCGCAAGATAGAGTAAACGTTGAACGCTATTTTCGGTTAGGAACGCAGTGGAGGACTATCGAATTTCAGAATCTCGCGGATGTATTGCCACTGGATTCAATTCGCTGCGAACTACCTTTGAGTCATATCTATAGACGTGTCCAATGGACGAACATACCCTGATTCTACCGTAAATAACGTGAGTTTGATAAATCCCGTAGGTTGGGTAGAACGGCACTCTACAATAAAAGCAGACCCTAAAAAGAGGTTGTTTACCCTTATGAGGTCGATATTTCAGAAAAAATAAGTGAAACCCAACTCTTTATTACTGTCAAGACATTTGAATTGTTGGATTTCGCTTACGCTCTACCCAACCTACATCTATATTCAATCTAATTATCAAACTCACGTTAAATATAAATATACTTTGTAAGCGCGCAAGGAGTTTAAGGCTATTCATCATTAAAAAAGAAAGGAGTGATATGGCGAGTGCGTTTGCACCTGGCAACATTTCGTGTGTCTTTAAAATAATTCCGCATGCCGATCCCGCACGTATGCATTCTCTCGGCATGGGTTTTACCGTGAGAGAAGGAATAGAAGTTGCCGTTTCTGAACATCCTGAAACAAAGGTGCTGTTTAACGGTGAGGACATCAATTTTCCTACTGTCCGCGCTGTTGTAAACAGGTTAACTCAAGATAAAGAAATCGCAGGTCTAAAAGTAAATCTTACGTCTCCGCTCCCTTTGGGTTGTGGCTTCGGCTTGAGTGGTGCTGCTGCGCTTGCTACAGCGTACGCACTGAACGAGTTAATAGAGACACATAAAGAAAATGAAGAACTCGCAATGATCGCGCATGTGGCTGAAGTTGAAAATCGAACAGGGTTAGGTGATGTCTGCTCACAATATCATGGAGGATGTCTCGTGAAGTTGAAGGAAGGCGCGCCATTAGTTGCTGACAAGTTGCCAATTCCCGAACAACCTATCTATTATCGTTACTTTGGACCAATTCAAACGAGCGAAGTCCTCAGAAACAAGGAACAAACGAAACGTATCAACCGTGCTGCGGATACTGCCTTAGCCGCGCTGCAAAGACTTACACATACGCCGTCGAATCCTGAACTTTTTAACGCATGTTTTGCAGTAGCCAAACAATTTTCAGTAGAAAGCGGTTTACTGAGCGATAAGCGGGTCATAAACACAATTGCACAGATTGAAGCATTAGGTGGTGTAGCGTCAATGATTATGTTGGGAAACGGAGTTTTCAGCACACATGCGTTTGATGGCGCAATAGAGACACAACTCTCTAAAAACCCTGTACGACTCATCTAAAATAGAAGTTTTACGTCTTATACTTAACCATCTCGTTAGCTGGAGTTGCAATGAAAACGAAAGTTACAGTTTTCTTAGCGTTTTTTGTGGTATCTTCAGCCTTCTGTGCGGTGGATATTGAGGATGTGACGTTTGGATTCAAAAATGGATATAAGGCGGGAAAATGGACACCTTTGGGTGTTACCGTGAGGAGTCAGAATGAACTCAATACATTTAACGGAGAGCTTGCCGTTGAGGTTCGTGACTTTTCTTCTGATAAATCTATTTACCGTTATGCAATCCCGCTGCATATAAGTAAAACAGATCTGAAACATAAAAAACTCTATATTTACTGTCCCAAAAATGCCATAAAACTTTTCATTCAAGTGGTGCGAACAAGAGGAAACGATAAGGAAATTGAGATTATCAATTCAGAACCAAGTGCTACGCAAGAATTCTCACTACTGACACCTATAAAAAACAAAGACTATTTCGTGTTGGTATTAGCACCGAGCGGAGACAAACTAAAAAAAATCATTGAGAAAAGACAATTGGATGACGATGGCATACAAACACACATCAGATACCTTCCGAATTCAAACGCATTACCAACACGATGGGTAGGTTATAGTGCAGTTGATTTGATGGTTATTCGCGAGGTATCACTCACTGAGAGACGTGTTTCTAAACAGCAGCAAACAGCACTATTAGAATGGGTGCAGCGTGGTGGAACACTTATTGTATCAGGCGGTAGTGCTTTTCGTTACCTGAAAGGTAGTTTTATTGAGCAATATCTTCCGGTCAAATTGATACGTGAAGAAACAATTGATAAGGTGCCGCCTCCTTTGCAACAACGATTTAGACTTAATACAGTATCTGAATCCAGCACAACAAACAATGCAATTGCTGCATTCAAGAATATTCATTTTCAGCCGAAACGCAGATGCCACACTTTGCTCGGAACAGATGAACATATCTACATCGCGAAACGAAACTTTGGAAGTGGACAGATTATATGTTTGTCGTTTGATTACAATGTACCACCATTTTCAGATCTAAAAGCAGGAGAAGTCTTTTGGCGTTGGCTACTCAAAACACACGGAAAATCGCCAAGACTATTTGCTGAACAGTATGCGCCATTTAGACAACACGAGGACAAGATTCATAAGCAGTTTCTGTCAAGAATGCCAACACAGATTCCCCTGATTAAATTTTTGGCGGTCATATTACCGATATATCTACTCGGTTTTGGTGGATTTCTTCTCTATTGTGGGAAACGTGGGCAATTTTCACAAAAAAGAAATTTAAGATATTGGCTTGGAGGATTAATTTTTGTTCTCGTATCTGTTAGTGCGATTGGTGTTGCGCGAGCGGTCTTACCGAAAAAAATAGAGACAGATCGGTTTTCAATATTATCAGTTTATCCTGAACATAAAATTGCACATTTACAAAGTTATATTTCGCTTAGGACTACTGCACGTAGCAAAACGTCAATTGCGTTGAGACAAAACACTTTTATCCGCCCTTTAAGTCCTGAAAGTATTGTGAAACCGTCAGAATTCTTTCAAAGTTCACCGTTTCAACTGCGAGAGATTTCTTTAGAACCTTGGAGCCCGAGTGCTTACGTAAAAGAAACATTTTTCCCGTTGGATACGCAACAATCTCAAATAACACTTGAAAATGCCTGGAGAATTACAGGTGAAGAAGCAACTCATTTGGGAAAAATCACACTTGGGAGTAGTGATTTTCGGTCATCAGAGGCATCAAGTAAAACGATAAATAAAATACCTCCGCACGAAGGGCTTGAAGGGACTCGAAAAACGTTCGCACAAATTTTACAGCGAGAAGGTTTACTACTATATTTATTAAAACCTGAAAACGCACTTACGATTGATAAAGTTCAAAACCGCACGGTATTAATTGGATGGACTTCGCAGTTGGAACAAATTTCAACAACGATCCCATTCATGTCTGCAGACGAAAATATAACCTCAAATGATGAAACGTTAGTTATTATGTATCTTGATGAAGAAGACAAACGGATGTAACCTCACGCTAAAACTGTAGGCGGTGAGAGGTGAATAGATGGATGTGCTATCACTCGGAATTTTTGTCGTTGATGTGCTTGGCAGACCGATAGATCGTTTTCCTGAAAAAGGCAAACTGGAATTATTTGATCAATTGGAAATCCATGGCGGTGGTTGTGCCAATAACACAGCAATTGCGCTCTCACGACTCGGTGTCTCTGTTGGTGCTATGGGTAAAATCGGCAACGACCATTTTGGGAATTTAATTCTGCAAACCCTTACAGAAAATCGGGTTGACACAGCAGGCATACAACGGGACGTAAACGCGAATACCTCCTTTACATTCGTGGCGATCGCTTCCGATGGCGAGCGGAGTTTCTGCCATTATATCGGTGCGAATGGCGAATTGAGTGAAGACGATCTCAATTGGGATATTATTAAAACTGCTAAAATTCTGCACATTGCAGGTGCGCTTGTTATGCCTAAATTTGATGGACAACCGATGGCGAATGTCCTCAAACATGCAAAATCACTTGGAATAACGACTTCACTTGACACGGCATGGGACGCTACGGGAAAATGGCTGGAAACGTTGGAACCGTGTTTGCCATTCGTTGACATCTTCCTACCAAGTTTGACCGAAGCAGAACATCTCGCAGGCACATCTGAGCTGCGCGGAATCTCCAAATTTTTGAGGAACTACGGTATCAGCACTGTTGGAATAAAAATGGGTGAGCGCGGCAGTTATATATCAACTCCCGAAGAGGAACTTTTTGTCCCTGCATATTCTGTAAATGTTGTTGACGCGACTGGGGCAGGCGATGCTTATGTAGCAGGTTTTCTCGCTGGAACGGTAAAAGGATGGGGACTTAAAGCGACTGCCGAGTTAGCATCAGCAACTGGTGCCGCATGCGTAACCGCTATCGGAACTACCGCAGGTATCCAAAACCTTGAAGAAACCATGAAAATCTGTAAAGGTAGCACAGTATCGTAAGTGCAAAATAGGAATTCACTTCATGAATGACGCGGCAATCGTTCAAACAGAAAACCTATCCAAATGGTATGGTGAAGTGATGGGTGTGAATGATGTTACATTGACGATTCACCCTGGAATTACCGGTTTGCTTGGCCCTAATGGTGCAGGTAAAACGACTCTACTCAAATTAATGACAGGTCAACTCAAACCCAACCAAGGGGGTATCACTGTCCTAAATCAACATGTTTGGAACAACTATCTCCTAACGCAGCGTGTCGGTTACTGCCCAGATATCGAATTAGCCTACCAATTTATGACCGGTTTTGAGTTTATCTCTTTTTTTGCAACTTTGAGTGGATTTGAAACAACAGAAGCAGAATCGCGATGCCTTAAAGTGCTTGAAACAGTGGATATGCTTTCAGCAAAGGACAAGCCAATTGCATCCTACAGTAAAGGGATGCGACAGCGTATAAAACTTGCACAAGCACTTGTGCATGATCCGGAACTCCTTTTTCTGGACGAACCGCTTACCGGACTTGACCCAATCGGTAGGCGACATGTCATGAATTTGCTCTTAGAACTCGCACAACAGGGAATCAGCATGATTGTTTCAAGCCATATCCTCTATGAGATAGAGGCAGTAACAGAGACGATCCTACTTATCC
>JAPPMR010000627.1 GCA_028818995.1 Candidatus Poribacteria bacterium
AAATAAGCAGCGCAATGAATAATATTAGTTTGATAAGGAGTGATCGCATGAAGCTATTGATGCCCTCTGAACCAGAAGACGAACCTAAGCCTATTGCTTCAAAGATGTTGGCAATACCTGTGAAAAAGAGTATTCCAACACAACCCCATACAATCGGTTCAAACCGTTTACCTATTTGTGTTAAGAGTTGAATACGTTGAACAGGCGGTAAGTTCTGTCTGAAATAGGGTACAATGACCATTGCTAAAATCAGGTTTCCGCCAATCCAAACAACAGCGGCGATAACGTGTATCCATCGAATTAATAGCCAAAATATTTCCATTTTTCGGTATTCCTTATTGATATAGCGGTAGATTTACACAGCATTAGTTTTTTCAATGTGTTGTATAACAGTTTCGGCACGGGAGATTAATGATTTTTGTTCGTCAACAGAAAACGGTATCGGAGCAAATCGGTAATGGTCGCACTTTGTAAGTATGTCTATCAATTCTTTTAGAATAGGTGTTGAAACTCCCACTTGTGTGCAAATTTCTTGGACCTCGGCAGTATTCAGTTGGCGGTATGGAATACCTTGCCGTTTGCATAAATACTGATGTAGACTTCGGGTTAATGCCTCACCGAAGGCGGTTGAATTTGCATCCGTTATGCCAGAGTCAATTGCATTAAGTGCAGAAAATGCTTGTGCTGCAGGAGTCATCGGTGTCCCAGGTATAGTTGAGCCGCTATCAGATTTAAACTTAGCACGATACAGTAGATATCCGCCAACCCCCAAAAATATAGGTATTAGTAGAAGCAACCATAATATCCACGATGGGAAATCAAATTCACTTTCAACCATATCGTTGGCATTAGGAAGCACAGTAATAGGAATTGGCGTTGTTTGGGTTGTTTGGTATGTGCCATTTGTGGGATTGAAGAAAACGTATTGAATTGTAGGTATCTGTAAAATACCGGCTTTTAGAGGTGTAAGTGCGTAAGTATAGACGTTGGTATTATTGTGAGTAGTGTTTGTAAGATTTTGAGAGTTGATCCTGAATCCTTTAATAGCAGGAATTATCGGAGATGTTACCGTTTTGATATTTCCGCTTCCAGTAATTTGTAGTGATAGCGTAAAGGCTTTTCTAACTTCGAGTTTTTTGCGGTCAACCTGGGCAGTGATGTTATATTGACCAACAGCACCTGCAAAGTTAGGAGGTTTTCCGGCTGCTGGGAGTGGTTGGACATTGAGTAGAACGGATTTTGTTTTTAGCGTCTTTGGATTACCTTTTATCGGAAGTTTTAACTGGGCTGGTTGAATAAGTATTTGTCCAGTTTTCTGTGGATACAAGCGTTGAACATACTCTTGGACTTGAAACTTTTTACCCTGCATCTGCACAGTAACGCCTTTCTCATTGGGGAGTTCTTCTACTAAAAAATCGGAGAATTCTGGTAGAGAGGGAGTTGGAGGTTGCAGACTTGGCAGCACGGTTGTATAAAGGTAGCGAAATCGATATTCAGTAGATTCATTAAGATAAGGTTTTGGATTACTAACTTTAACCTGTACTTTATGTATGCCACCGGTAGTATTGTTCACGTAGGTGTCAACTGCAGCGACAATGATTTTCCCGGGATTCGCCAAGTAAGGCACACCTTGATAAGAAAATTGCACGTCCGAAAGAACGATCTCACCAATCTTTTGCGGTATAAGTTCATAAGCCCACGCCATAGTGACAGCAATTTTATCATCTATTAACCGTGGAGTTGTTTTGGAATGCAATGGAACAGCGAGGAAATCGGGCAAAAAATTGAAAGTCGGGGAACCGATATGTTTCATTTGTGTATTTCCCGATATTGTGAGTTCCAAAGTTGCTTTCTCATTAAATTGGATATGGCGGGGTGTAACTACTGCTGCGACTTTGACATCCTGGCTTTGTGCGCCTGTCGTGAAAAGCATCAGTAAGATACTAAATAGTGTAAGGCTTAAATATGATTGCAGCAGGAGTTTTTGAAAATTACCAATCTTTATCACGACGATATCCGCTATTGAGTTGTTGTTTGAGCATATTTTGTCTGCGCTTATTTTCATTTTTGCTCAGACGTTCAAGTAGTTGAAGTGCCTTTGTTTTAGAGATGTTACTTGGCTCTTTTTTTTGTGAATCCTTTTGCATATTGAGTTGCTGCTGTCTGGTGTTTTCCTGTTGTTCTTTCAACAGTTGAAGTGCTAATGCATGGTTATGTTTAGCATCGGCATCATGAGGGTTTAAGCGAAGGGAAGACTCATAAGATTCAATTGCAGCGGTGAGGTCACGCAACTGAAATTGCACATTGCCTAAGTTGTAATAAGCAGCAGCTTCATTGGGAAAATTTCCTTTCAAAATTGATCTTTGAAAGGCTGCAGCAGCATCTGTATATCTGCCTTTTTTATAGAGTGCTGTTCCGAGGTTGTGAAGTGCAATCGGATTATCAGGTTTGTCAAACGTTGCTTGTTGAAAAGCCTCTACTGCAGCATCATAGTCCTGAATCTGATATGCCTCGGTGCCGGCTTTCATTGCACGCTTCCAGTTTCCCAGCCATCCGCCGAGGAAAAAGATAATACAGATAACAATTGAGCAATAATAAATCTTATTCCACATATTTTTATTATAATGGATAACATGATGATTTGCAAGAAATTGTAGTCAGTCTTTAGCATGTTTTACTTAACAGGACTTACGCAATTTTTTCGACTTTTGCAGTAAATATGGCTAAGATGGTGTAATTTTCAGCAAAATTCTAAATTATCAGCGCGTTTACATGAAGATAAAAGAATAATTCGGTAATTTCTTTAGTCCCGTAGGGACGATATGTTTATAGAAAAATGTTACCCACCGCATCTTGAGTTCCGTAGGAACGGCATATTTATTGTTGATGTGCTTCGAAACATATCGTCCCTACGGGACTAAGGGATGAGGTCGTCCGCGCTGCTATAAACATATCGTCCCTACGGGACTGAAGAGCACTTAAAATGTACCAAATATGCATAATGAAAATTACGGATTTAATTACTTAATCTTCATCAAAACGCGCCTACCTCTTGTGCGTAAGTCCTGCTTAAAAGAAAAAAGCGCGCTTTGCAGCGCGCCTAATAATTATGATGACCTGTCTATCTTTGCTTGATATCCGCCCACGTTGTTGTCAACTTTTGTCTGGGTTCAACAGGTAAGACACCATCAATTTCTTTGAAAAAGGTTGCTTGGTCAGTGGCTTTATCGGGATAGATTCTAACTGCGTCGTGAGTGGCATCGTCAAAATGTAGATTCAAATATGCACTACCGCCACCTTCACTACAACGGTAAAGGAGAACGTTTGCCCCTTTTTTCAATTCGACCTCAATATTGAAGTCCACTTGTTGCACGCCACCTGTCCAAGTCGGATTATTGTACCATTTTTCGCCATTTATCCAGATTTGTGCATGGTCGTCGTGTGCGGGAGACATAACAGATTTCATGGCTTTTGGTGCGTCAATCACACAGATTGCATAGGTGTCAAAACCATTAACTGCACCACCTTCTTTCTGCATGTTGTTTGGATTTGTGGGATCAATTTCAAAGACAGTCCATCCTCGTGTTCCACCGTTTGTACGAGGCCATTCCATTTTGACGTTGCGTGTCTTATATAATCCCTCAATAGTTGAAAGTGTGAGTTGGGTTAGTTTTTCTCCAGTTCCTTCTGAAATAAAATCTCTTGGAGCCCTTTTCCCGAGGGGATCGTTGTTTTCATAGTTTCCATCAGTCCCGTACCACTTCGTAATCCACCTCTTGACACCTGAATGGTCTTCATTCAATTCATCTCCGGCAACCTTCACCATCCACTGTGCTTCAGGGATAGGACCGTCTTGAACATTAACCTTGCCTTGTGCAAATGCAAATTGAGAGAAGCTGGCGGTTAATGTAAAGATAATTATAGTTATGAGCATTGATAGATAACATTTTTTTATAATCATTATTCCTCTTATACAATACGAAATTTGTTATATAGTAGAATCAAAAATATGTAAACAACCTGGTAGATGCGGTTTCCTAACCGCATCTACGAAACAAAATAAACGTCGGTTAGTAAACCTCACCTAATTCACAGTGTTTAAATAATTCTAAATTCTACTAAAATTGCAATCTATTTCCGTTTTATATCTGCCCAGATAGTAGTTAACTTTCCTGTAGGTTCAACTGGCAGAACTTTCTCGACTTCTTTGAAAAAGTCTGCTTTATTATTGGCTTCATCAGGGTAGATATCAACAGTGTCGTGCGTTGCATCGTCAAAATGGAGGTTCATATATGCACTACCGCCACCTTCGGTCACTCTATAAAGAAGAACATTTGCACCTTTTTTGAAAGATACCTCAACGTTAAAGTGAACCTTTTGTGCACCGCCTGTCCAAGTAGGATGGTTGTACCATTTTTCACCGTTAATCCATATCTGTGCATGGTTGTCGTGTGCAGGAGACATAACGGACTTCATTGCTTTGGGCGCATCAATTACGATGATACCGTAGGTGTCAATACTGTCTGCGGGTCCTCCTCTGTTCATATTGTTTCCATCTGCTGGGTTCAGTTCAAAGACTGTCCATTCTCTGGTGCCACCGTGAGCATTATCCCAATTAATTTCTGTTATTTTGTTTTTGGTCTTTAGCAAACCATTAATTGTAGAGAGTTCCTCTTGCGTCAATTTGCCATCGGTTCCCATCTCAATTAGTTCATTTCTATGATTCGGTTCGTTACCGTTGTTTGTGTAGTTGCCATCTGGTCCATACCATTTGCGTATCCACGTGTCATAGCCTGAATGGTCTTCGTTTACTGCATTAGGTTGAGTCTTGAAGAGTTCATCATCTTTCAAAGGACCTCCTTCTAAATTAGGCTCACCTATTGCGATTGCAAAGTTTGTCATACTACAGACTAAACCAAAACTCAGAGCAAATGTTAGGACAAACAATAAAAATCGTTTCATTTTTTATCTCCTTCAATTTTTTCAATTTGATAGTGTTAATATAACGAGTTGTGCTAAATAACTGTTTGTAAAATATTGTTTCACAATTACAT
>JAPPMR010000107.1 GCA_028818995.1 Candidatus Poribacteria bacterium
CCTTAAGTTGACACCCGGGGAATGCCTAATGGCATTCATACCGTTGATTTATGGGTAGAGCTTGCGAAACCCAACATTTTATTGGACTGGAAGCCATCCTAAACTTCACTTCTGGTGAAAATGAGAAGTATACCCATGAATAAGACGAGGTTGCAGATAATCAGAAGAAACAAATCTGGTAATGCCCGCGCGGCATTTACTGAGGCATCACTTCTCTCAAAAACAAACTCTGGAAATGTGCTCCAATCGACAGTACCTTTGTCAGCGGCAAACCATTCCCGTGAGCCGAATGCTCTTTTCGCGTAAAAATAATCAATCACAATTTTGCGGTACCGTCGCGTCGCCTCAAAAAAATCTCTGAGTCCCAGTAGGTCTGTACCCGCCAACGTCTGCGTTGCAGCATCATATATACCCACCGGTGAGAGTCTCAATAGTATTCTGTCCATTGTCGCCTGCCGAACAAAAATGTCATCAAGTGCCTGCTTACGGATGAACCAAACCCTCTCAGTGGTACGGATAGTGAGCGGCTCAACAAAGTCAAAATATCTTTTCGCAACAGAAACGTATCTTTCAAAATCCGGAGGTATCTCTGAAATGTTAGTCGAATTTTCAATGTAAGACATCATATTTGCTGAATCTACGGACGCTTGCGTATAGAGTCCTAACACCTCGTGAAACCGCGACCCCTCCGCGATGCCCTCATTTTCAAGGAACTTTTTCCGATCTCTTTCATACTCATCTACAATTCGTTGGACTTGATTATTCACGGTACTTACACGTTCTTGTATATTGCCACCTGGATTGATCGTTGCCCGAATCAGGTTCGGGTATACCAGTATTAGAAACCCCCAGACGAACATTGCGAGCATTAATGCCGTGCCGGTTCTACGCGTCGCAACTGATATTAACATTCCAATGAGATAAAACAGCGATAGATACGCAAACGATGCGAAAACAATACCTCCGATACGTAGGAAGTCAGCAGATGACAACGGAATTGATCGGATTAACAACAGCAGCGTAAAAAGCAGACTTAAGAGCAGAGGCACTAATAGACACAGCATTGCACTGATATACTTGGCAAGCAAAATCTGTCCGCGTCGGACAGGTTGTGCTAAAACAAGCCGTAACGTACCACGTTCGCGTTCCCCTGCAATCGCATCGTAGGCAAATATCAGTCCCATTAAACTTAAGACAACTTCAAAGATAAAGACAATATCAATGGAAGAGAAGAATGCAATAAATGGATTATCCGTTCCGTGCATTTCGGTATCCCACAGCGTAGGCACAAACCCGTGCCAGATACCGATAAGGTTCCCCAAACGTTTATCTAATCCGACGTTGAAAATACTCAAGGGATTTGGCGCGCGATCCACAAACAGGTACATCGTAGAATACGTTTTTACTTTCCGTAATCCTTCATAATGTATTTTGACAGCGTCATTATAACTTTCCACACGCTGTTCGTAATCCTGTATAAGCACAGCGGTATTCGCAACCACAAGCAGCAGCGTAATAAGCATCACAGCGGCGAAGCGGAAGGTCATGAGATTGTTGAGCAGTTCCCTGCGAATGAGTGTTTTTAGCATTTTATACTAAAACCTACAATTAATTGGACACTTCTGTAGCACAAACTTTTAGTTTGCGTCTCATCGGCACAAACTAAAAGTTTGTGCTACAACTTCTATTGTCGTTAGGTTTCCAAAATAGATTTATCAATGTGTTTCAATAATTTCAAAGTTCATTTTAAATTAAACATCAATCCGGACAAACGCAAGATACGCACCTGAAAGCAGCACCACCAAAAACAGCACCAACAGGAACAAATCTATCGCCGCAGCGTTAAAATCATGACTGAGACTGAGTCTGTCTTCAAACACCGGAATAGACTCCGGGTTCACTGGCTTCTGCGACATACCTTCACGAACTCCAATAATATGCGGACTATCGGGATCAGATCTATCCATATCCATGACGAATTCTCGGTATTCACGCGCGTAACGCTGCACATTCTCCACAAAATGTCGATGCCGCTCAAACCCACTGCCAGCAAAAGATTCAAAAAGATGTTGGACAATCGCAACAGGTGAAATGCGCGTGACAGAACGCATCAGTTGAATTTGGGCATGCTGCTGACTTACGTATTCTTGACCTAAATTTATCCGTTGTGCGACATCGTTCATTACAAACTCACCTGCTAACTCCATCTTTTTAGATGGAAACGCATCCATGTTTTGCACGCGCGCCTCGTATTCACTCTTGAGTTGCTCGTGAAGTTTAGAACGACGCTGTGTGTATTCATAGTGTCCCATCGGTTTAGAAAATCCGCTTGTAATAGGCGCAAGTGTGCTCGGCATAAAAACGACAAAAACAACCCACGTCAATAGAAGAATCACAAGGCTCGCCGCATTCCGCTGCACAAGTGATGAAACCAATAACCCTAACGCAAGAAATAGACACAGGTACAGAATTGCGATACAGAAAATAATCGCTAAACGGCTCCACGCGTCGGTGCTAAGTTGGACGGCACTGGACGTGGAAATTATCAATAGGTTTGCCAACACCGCAAGTGTAAACGGCACACTTATACTGACCAATGCGCCTAAAAATTTTCCAATCAACACAGTATGGCGCGGGATGGCGTTTGCCAAAGTTAAACGAAGCGTACCATGTTCTCGGTCGCCAGAAATTGAATCAAAGGTGAACAGAATAGCGATGAGACTTAAGACATATCCAATCACAAATCCCCAATCTACTTTAATAGTGTCTGGACGGATATTTTTTGAATCCGGATTTGGATAGTGATAGAGTGTGCTCCAGAAGCCTGTTAAGTTGCCGTCTGCCCAATGTAAAAATCCACCGTAAACTCTATCTGATAAAAAAACGTCACCTCCTTCAGCACAGAATTGGAGAACGGACGGCTTTTTGTAAAGACTACCGGGGCCATGAACCGCAATGTCATATAAATGTGTCCGAGTACTTAACTCATTTTGTGCTTCTGTAACATCATCGTGATATTTCTGCATCCGCTCAGGGTGTTCTCGGAGATAGACAACAGCGTTGGTCAGCATTAAACCAAACAGAAGGAATGTTGCCAGTGCAAATCGGAGGCTAATGAGATTATCGTAGAGTTCGCGTTTTGTGATATGCCATATCATTTTTTTATGTTCCTCGTGGTTGTCGGCTATCAGTTATCAGTTGTCAGTTATCGGCTATCAGTTTTCAGAAGAATAGTTTTCGGTTTTCAGTTATCAGTTTTCGGTTAAAAAGGTTTGTTAAACGATAACCTCTTAACTGACAACTGACAACTGATAACTGATAACTATTCTACACTTCACTCCTGATAAAAATCAGAAATATGAACATAAAGAGAAGAATGTTCATCATGAGCAGCAGGAGTAAATCTGGTAACGCTCGCGCAGCATTTGTTTGGGTACTGCTTCTCTGAAAAGAAAACTGAGGCAAACTCTCCCACTCCACCGCGCCTTTATCCGCGGCAAACCATTGACGAGAACCGAACGCTTTTTTATCATAGTAAAAATCAATCATAACCCGGCGATGCTTCCGTGCGGCAGTAAAGAAATCTTTGAGTCCGGACAGGTCTGTGCCTGCCCACGCTTGCGTTGCAGCGTCGTATATGCCGACAGGCGAGAACCGCAATAGAATGCGATCCAGCATCGCTGGCTGAACAAAGATGGTTTCGAGTGCCGGTTTTCGGATAAGCCACGTGCGTTCTGCGGCATCAATGATTTGTGGTCCGAGGTAGCGATAATAGTTCTGTGCATGCGGCACCATCGGTTCAGATTCCGCATGTAGTTTCAGAATGTTGGCACCAGAGACGAGGGTATGTTTGAGGACTGAGGAATCTATGATAGGGTATTCATAATAGTTGAAACCAGATTCTATGCGAATGCCGAAACGCGGACTTTCCCCTGGCACAGCGTCATTCGCAAGGAACTTTTTTCGTTCTCTATCTAATTCTTCCCATATCTGTTGAATCTGGTTTTTAGCGGATTCAGCACTCGCCTGAGAAGTATCGGGGGATGCAATCGTAGCAAGAATCACATTCGGATATACCAACACCCAAAATCCCCAGACAAACATCGCGAGCATCAGCGCGGTGCCGGTTCTACGGGTTGCTGCTGAAATCAACATGCCGACGAGGTAAAATACCGACAGATACGCAACTGAACTCAAAATAATGCCACCGATACGGAAAAAATCCCCTGCGCTCAGTGATATACTGGTAGATGTCGTCAGCAAAATTACAGCGAGAATTAGGCTTATCAGCAGTGGCACCAACAGACATATCATCGCACTGATGTATTTCGCAAGCAGGATTTGACCCCGACTGACCGGATGCGTTAGCACCAGACGTAATGTGCCGCGCTCGCGTTCGCCTGCAAGCGCATCGTAGGCGAAAATTAACGCCATGAGACTCAGCACGACTTCAAAGATAAACACAATATCAATGGAAGCGAAAAGTTTGAGAAGCGGATTCGTTATACCATGCATCCGAGCATCCCATAGCGTGGGAACTAACCCATGAAATATCCAAATTTCGTTCCCTAACCGTTTGTCCAATCCCACATTGAAGATACTCAACGGATTTGGTGGACGGGCAACGTCCAACGGCATTGACGTATACGTTTTTCTTTCCTGTGTATTCTCATGGTAATTTTTCAGTGCTGTATTGTAAGATTCTAAACGTCGCTCATGATCCTTAATAAGCACAGCAGTGTTCGCCACAACAAGCAACAGCATAATGAAGACTGCTGCAGCGAAACGGAATGTCATTAAATTATCAAGCAGTTCTCTACGGATGAGTGTTTTGAGCATTTTCACATCTCTACATGTATAATAAATTACTGAACATATAGTATATCATGCGCATTACGGATAACTCAAACCTTCTTTGCCAGAGCAGTGCCATTTAATTTTTCAGATTAGCGGTCCGCCATCATGGTAGGCGCGTTCTAATGATATTACATTATTCATAAATTGGTTGGAAGAATGCAACACTCTCTTCTGTAGGAGCGACCTCCTGGTCGCG
>JAPPMR010000765.1 GCA_028818995.1 Candidatus Poribacteria bacterium
AATGTAGGTGCTATGGGCTTAATTTTGCCTACCGAGGCTTGAATGGATAGAAACAAATGGGTGCGGTGGAGCGTACGCAAGGTCTTGCCGCATGTTGTTCACTCCTCTTTGATGTGAGCCTCCAGGTGCCTGGGGGCTTTTTGCATGGAATCGTATACCCAATTAACGGGTTTACTGGGAAACCGAGGCAATGTGCCGCGGTTAACATACAACCTACCCAGAAAGGAACTGGAACATGCCGAATGAGGCGAATGTTCATCAGACAGAGCAAATTCGTGAGATTTTTGACAGTGCTGATGTCGTTCTGCTAACAGACTTTCAGGGACTTACCGTCGCGGAAATTAGCGAGCTGCGCAATCAGCTCCGAGCAGCGGGTGTCCGCTATAAAGTCTGTAAGAACACATTAGTAAACGTCGTTGCACAAGAGAGAGGCATTGAAGGGTTAGCACCTTATCTCAAAGGAAATACAGCACTTGCTACTGGCACAGACCCGGCGACATCCTCAAAAATCTTGCTTGAATTTGGCGAAGAGCACGAAAATTTTAAGATCAAAGGCGGGATTCTTGGAACACAGGTGATCGACCCAGCAGGTGTTGAGTCACTCCAAGATATGCCCTCACGGGAAGTCCTGATTGGCAAGACCGTCGGTCTCATCAGTGCCCCGCTTACCGGACTTGTCCGGACTCTCGATCAAGGTTCACCTATTACAGGTATGGTGAACGTACTCAGTGGAACGATACGTCAGGTAACCTCTGTACTCACACAGGTTACTGACCAAAAGAAAGAGGCGGAGAACGCCTAAATCAAGGCGCGTATTGCGCATATGCTAAATAGTGTGGGGAAATGACTTAACCCTGCATTGCTTGATCAGAAGACTTCTAATCAAGTTAATTTGGTACTACTTATCAGAAAGGATAAAAACATGTCCGCAGATTTAGAGAAAATGATTGACGAGATTAGCAATATGACCGTTCTGGAACTTTCCGAATTGGTCAAAGCGTTAGAGGATAAATTTGGCGTAAGCGCATCAGCCGCGCCGGCTGTCGCTGTGGCAGGGGTAGCAGCACCCGCCGCTGACGCTGAAGAAGAAGCCGCTCCAGCAGAAGAGAAAACGGAGTTTGACGTTCAACTCAAGGACTTCGGTTCCAAGAAGATTCCGGTCATCAAAGAGGTTCGTGCTATTACTGGACTCGGTCTGAAGGAAGCGAAAGAGAAAGTCGAATCCGCGCCTGTCATCATTCAAGAAGGTATTTCTAAAGAAGAAGCCGAGAAGACAAAAGAGCAGCTTGAAGCCCTCGATGCTGAAGTTGAAATCGTATAGGTGGAAGTACACCGCCTTGTAACATAGACCGCGCGCTTAAACCGCGCGGTAGGTAAACCCATTATGGTCTTGATCATAGCGATGCCCGAACTCATCGCTCTACAGCGGACTATAATGGGTTTTCGTTTTTTGTAGAAAAGAAATCTCCAAGGGTGCAGATATATTATAGTAAAACCCGTAATTACTTATACCAACACAAGGGCGAGGATGCAATCCTCGCCAGCGACGGTGGGATGTTTGTTCCCTGATGAACTGTAACATATTTTTGGATTTTACTATGAACCTATTGGAGATTCCACTCAATTGCTGGAAAATACCAAGTATTACCGATGTTCAGTATTGTTGATGTCTTTTATCTTGTTTTCAGTCAACTCGCTGTTGGTGGGTTTATTCTGCTTCTCGTAGTCCCGAAAGGATTGGTAGGTGCCAATTTCTATCGCTTGATGGGGAGTATCTATTTGCTTGTAGGTGGCTTATCGCGTTGTGCAAACCTTGCTCTCTATCAGCAACCTGTTACATTTCGCAACTTTTTCGGATTTTGGCAGAACCCAGAGTCCATTTCTGTTATCTGCTTTTTTCTCATCGTCCTTTTTTACACATTGAGTTGGTGGTTCAAAGCACCACTGGTCACCCGACTCCTTTTCTTTAGTGGGATAATTTGCGGCGTAGTATGGATTGTCTTGAGCGCACAGCGTTATTTTCAAGTTGTTCAACTCCCCGCTGCAATGTTTCTATTACCGCTTCAGTTCTTAACAGCGTCCGTGTTACTGGGTGCCGTCCACAGCGGAATGTGGTTTGGACACTGGTATCTGGTGGTGCCCGATTTGCCAGTGACATATCTGAAACGGTTTAATACTGTATTACTCTATACCCTTTCGGGTATGACCCTGCTTCTCTGCCTGAACCTTTTTTTCAGACAGCAATCCACAGATGTCGTTCCTTTTAACCTTTTCTATCAAATCATTTTCAGCATGCGGATGCTGATAGGGATTGGTGGAACACTGTTTCTCTATTTTATTACATGGGATTGCTTACGCCCTAAATCGGTTGCCCGCGATGTTCTTGGTGCGACGCGCGCTGCAACGGGTTTCCTTTTTATTGCTATTATTACAGTGTTTCTGGGCGAGTTTTGCAGTCGATTGCTGCTTCTGGAAATGCGGTTCATCTTCTGAAAACAAACTTATTGCGGGATTTTGGGAATACGCGTCCCGCTGTGCCCGCGAACCGGTTTCTAATCCGTTTGTGTATCCATATAACATATAATTGGAGGAAAAATGCGAATTTTAATACCCTTGTTCATTTTCTGTTTTTTGTCTTTCACATGGGGTGACATTCAATTTGAAGAAGTGTCACAGCACGCAGGGATTACACGAGTCGGTGAAAGTTGGGGGAATGCTTGGGGCGATTTTAATGGCGATGGGTACCTTGATTTATGGGCTACCAATCACCGACACAAGCCGAGTCTCTATCGGAATAATGGCGACGGTACGTTCACAGATATTATTGAAGAGGTTTGGGATGCGAATCCTTCTGCGGATACACATGGGGCAGCTTGGGCAGATTTCGATAACGATGGGGACCAAGACCTCATTGTCTTATCGGGTGGCGGAGGCGGCTTGAGTAACCAGACGCGTACGAACCACGCTAACCATCTTTATGTGAATGAACATGGAAGGCTAATAGAACGCGCCGCAGCACTTGGCGTGGATTACCCCCTTTTGCGAGGCAGGACCCCTCTCTGGTTGGATTGGAATCGCGACGGGCTGCTTGATGTCCTTCTCACAGGGGAATCAAGAAAGGATAGGACCGGTGAATTGTTTACACCTGCGCTATTTTCTCAAACTATAAGTGGTTTCGAGAATGTGAATCCTGCTGTCGGTTTCTCTTTTCAAAAAGATACCGCGTTAGCGCAAATTGCCAGTGTAACAGCAACCGGTAATATGGCTCTTGTTATCAACTACCACCTCTATCCGCTTGCTATATATGATACATCTAATATCCCCTTTACAGAACTTCTGCAGATGATTAACATTCCATTTGGGGATTATATTGGCGTAGCAGATGCAGCAATTGCAGATTTCGATGGGGATCTGCTTTCAGATATCTTCCTTACTCGTGGATATGAACAATACCATGTTGAACAGGTGAATTCGCACCAGCTTAAACTCTACATAAAAAATGTGTACCTTCTCTCGATAGAATCAGGAATCAGTTTTAAAACCGATGGTGATGTCTTTTTTCAAATCTATTCAGAATGGGGACCGCAACTGCCTTTGGTTAGAATCGGTGCTGATGGACACAACGTCACAGAATTTGAAGACGGCGAATTTAAAGGCGTGACACCTAACCTTAGGTCTGCTTCCTTTAAAGTTAATCTCTCACCTAATGATCCAAGGGTTGCTGGGCTCAAGCCTCGTCCTGAAGACGAGAAATTTGGGATTTACATCGGCTATGAACCGGAAACAACAGTATGGACACTCATCTGTCATAAACTTCCTGCCTCCGCTGCGATTAAAACTTCACGGCCTATATCGGAATTAAAAACGATTAATTTTTTACCCGACATTCGTGACCTACTTTCATCAGTCCTTTTAATAAACGGGGAAAACGGATTTCAAATTTCATCAAAGACTAACGGATTTAACTTGCTTGTAGATGGACACTCCGTCGTAGCAGGAGACTTTGATAACGATATGGACATGGACCTCTATGTTGTGCGTTCAAATACCGCTGAAAACGTTCCAAATCATCTATATGAAAATCTTGGTGACGGATCCTTCATTGAAAGTGCGGATGCTGGTGGCGCAGCAGGAAGCACGCAGGGTAGAGGGCAGAGTGCTACAATGGCAGACTACGACCGAGATGGTTACCTAGATATCTTCGTCACAAACGGTAGAGGGGAGTATCCGCTTACCGATGGACCCGACCAACTCTTCCGAAACCTCGGTAGCGGCAATAATTGGCTCCAAATTGATTTAGAAGGAACTATCTCTAATCGTGATGGTATTGGCGCGAAGCTTTTTGCAACCACGCCTGACGGTAAGACACAACTGCGGGAAAATGGCGGTGGTATCCACTGGGCACAGCAAGACCAGAAACGCATCCATTTTGGACTTGCACAGAATGAAAAGGTCATTGAATTAGTGATCCACTGGCCGAGCGGCATTGTTCAAAAATTGAAGGATGTGTCGGTAAACCAAGTGTTGCAAATCGTTGAAACGGATATGCCAGAATCTCTCCATGGTGATGTCAATTCGGATGGAATGGTGAATATTCTCGATCTCCTTGTTGTGGTGTCGTACTTCAGTGAAAGTCCATCTACAAATGTGAAAGTTGACGTTAACAAAGATGGCGTAGTCAATATTTTAGATCTCGTTGCTATTTCAAATTTACTGAACAAAACTGAAGAGGCACCTGAAAATTGATTGTTGTCCACTTGAAGTGAAGCATCGTGGATTGGCTCTTTATTCATAGGGAAAGTCAATGCTTGGGATATCGAGGCTGCTGAAAGGTTAAGTGTCCTTGGCTTTATTTAAATTTCATTGTAATTTAAAAGCGAATATGCTAAAATAATGGCATTCATTAAAGACTTGAGGAGGCATATAATGAAATCCCAAATTTTCTATGAACCCGAATCAATGAGCCTTGAAGACCGGCCCGTACCGGCAGCAGGGGACAACGACTTGTTGGTCCAAGTGC
>JAPPMR010000109.1 GCA_028818995.1 Candidatus Poribacteria bacterium
ATTAACCGATAATTCTTAAAACTAAATAACCCTGGTTCAGGTTTTTGAGTTTTACTATAAAATAGAACTGTGGTATAATTGTCACGAACACACAATATTGAATTGGAGGTTTTGGATTGTTAAAAGTATCAAAGTTTGGGGGGAGTTCCCTCGCGACAGCAGAGCAGGTTCGTCAAGTTTGCGACATAATTACTGCCGACTCAGCACGGCGATTAATTGTTGTGTCGGCACCCGGCAAACGTCACAGTGAAGATATAAAAGTAACCGATCTGCTAATCGCAGCAGCGTCGGAACGACTGATGGGAAAAATCGGTGCTTCGGAATGTGCTGAGGCTATAGAACGTTATCGGAATATCGCTTCTGAGTTGGAACTCTCTGATGAGGTCGTTGACCCAATTGCTCACGACTTAACAGAACGTCTTGAAAACAGCACAGACGATGCAGATCTCTACATGGATACGATGAAGGCAGGTGGAGAAGACAATTGTGCTCGTCTCATAGCACAAGTGCTGCAGGCACGCGGTGTAGAAGCACACTATGTAAATCCGAAAGAAGCGGGTTTACTACTTTCAGACGAACCTGGCAATGCCCAAGTTCTTCCTGAGGCATACAATCGCTTGCGAAGTTTAAGCGAGCGTCCCGGCATTACGATTTTTCCAGGATTTTTCGGTTATTCCAAAGAAGGGCACATAGTAACTTTTTCTCGTGGCGGCTCAGATATTACAGGTGCTATTCTTGCCAGTGCGGTTCGGGCAGAAGTCTATGAGAATTTCACAGATGTAGACTCAGTGTTTGCTGCAAATCCGTCAATTGTATCGAATCCCGCCCCAATTTCGGAACTAACCTACCGTGAGATGCGTGAACTCTCTTACGCCGGTTTTTCCGTATTTCACGATGAGGCACTTGAACCCGTGTATCGCGCGATGGTGCCTGTCCACATCCGAAATACGAACAACCCTAAAGCAAAAGGCACCTTAATTGTTCCACACCGCACTTCAAGCGAAATGCCTGTTGTCGGTATCGCCGCCATGAGCGATGTCTGTTGTGTCTACCTCAGCAAATATCTGATGAATCGACAAGTCGGGTTTGGTAGACGGCTGCTACAGATTTTGGAAGGTGAAAATATCTCTTTTGAACATATCCCCTCTGGTATAGACAATATGTCTGTCATCCTTCGCGAAGAAAACCTACCAGCGGATAAAGAGAAGAGAGTAATTGAAAAGATTCGGCAAACACTCGCACCAGAAGATGTTTTTGTAGAACGTGATCTATCTCTCATTATGGTTGTCGGTGAGGGCATGCGGCATACTGTTGGCATTGCCTCACGAGCGACGGGAGCATTAGCAGGTGCAAACGTCAATATAGAGATGATCAACCAAGGCTCTAATGAAGTTAGCATGATGTTCGGGGTAAAGTCAACAGATATGGATACAGCAGTTCAAGCACTCTATAAGGAATTTTTTAATGGTAGTCGTAGTAGCTCAAGCTAAAGAATTAGCCGCTGGTAAACTCACAGAAACGCATTTGAAAAAAGCAATTGAAGCGATCCGTGTTGATGGATGTGTCGTCATAGAAAACATTATCAAGCATGAACATTTGGATATATTACGTGAACGGATGGATGCTGATTCGCGAAAGTTGATTAAAGCGGAAAAATGGGGTGGTGCAGGAATGCTCAAAGGACATCTTCAGCAGGGACCGCCGCCGTTTGCACCTTATATCTTCAGCGACATCGTTGCGAACCCTTACGTCGTGCAGGTAACAAAGGAACTGCTCGGTGCTGGGGTCTACAATAATTTCTATAATGGCAACACCAACTGCCCTGGCAGTGGCACGCAACCGCTCCACAGAGACGGCGACCATCTGTGGTTAAATCAGGAAGTTGCTCACCCAGCCGCTGAAGTGGTTGTCAATATCTCACCGGAGGACACAACAGAAGAGAACGGTAGCGTAGAACTCTGGCCCGGTTCCCATTTGGACGTTAGTGATCGACATATAGACGAAGAACATGAAGCGGAGCGTCGCGAAATAGCGCCACCTATTCGGGGGAACGCGAAAAAAGGGAGTGTTTTGATCCGAGATATGCGGCTTTGGCACCGTGGTGTGCCGAACTTGTCCGACGAACCACGTCACATGATAGCGATGATCCATCGCATCCGTTGGCTCCGTTCTGGCAGGCGACTGAAGTATCAAACCGGATGTGAAGCCGCTTTTGAAAACAGTGAACTTGACCACAATGCAGAATTCATAGACGAAAAAATGGATGATTATCTTTTTAATCCGAAATTCTAAATCGCTGCGTAAAAGTTATCCATAAATGAATCACGCGGATTCATAAGTGAGTATCTCATGCAAAATAACACAAATTGGCTCCCTGCGGAGCCTGATCTTAATGCGATTTGCGAAGAATATAGGGACCCTATCTATTCGCTCTCACAAGCGGAAATGCCCGCTATTATTCTACGTAATGCCTATTCCCCCGCACAATGCCAGGGACTCATCAATAGATTCACCAACATGGGATTGATGCGCGACGAAGCGGATACCAACTCTGCTGATAAGCGTACTCGTATTGACATCGGCACAAGTCTCGGAAATCGTGGTAGCGAAAAAACCCGTTTTTTAGCGCATGCTGAAGCAACACATCATCTATTTCAATTTCTATTTGATGGATATGGTAATCCTGTTGACTTGATTTATGAATCCCTTGCTGCGCTTTCTCCCGGAAAAGAGGTTAAAGTTGCACGAGAACCTGACGGTGCACTTTATGGTCCAGCTATCTTCCGTGTTCACTACGAAACACATAGTTACAAGCCGCACATTGATAGTGTCAAATACCGTGAACAACGTACCGATTACGCTGTTTACCGCTTTGAACATCAGTTTGCAGGTGTGTTGTGTGTGCAAAATGCGGACGAAACCGGAAAAGGAACACAAGCTATCCTACACCGATGTCTTTGGTCTGAAGACGTTCAACCACATATTGCAGCAGAAACGTTTGATAGCTACGCAGCTGAGAACGGAATAGAGAACTGTCAGGTCAATTTGGAACAAGGAGACCTTTACTTTTTTAATACGCGTTGTATCCACGAAGTCCCACCTGTTCAAGGCACGCGTGCCAGAATAGTTTTAGCAGTATTCATCGGATATTCCCCAGACGACGATGAAGTGTTTGTCTGGTCATAGTTTTTATACCATTTCTAATTGACAAATTGTCATAATTAACTGTAGGTCTGGTAGAGCTTGCGAAACCTGACATGAAAACCTTATCTAAAATTATACGTGTCCAAATCAACGCCAAATGCGCTTGGGCGAATACGCGTGTGGTATTCGCCATGATTTGTCGGGTTTCGCTACCGCTTCTACCCGACCTACGAAAGAATGCTACATTATCATTTAGAAATAGTATTACTACATCACATCAAACAACCAAAGCATTTGGAATTTGATGCCTACCAATATCCTAACCTACACTAACGTGAGTTTGAAAAAGTTTCACTCGCAGCATTCTCTGTTATCTTTGGCAAAAACGGCACAACCTAACAGGTTATGCTACAAAAACAGTGCTTTTTTAGGCTTGAAAAGTGTTTAGAACAAACTCACATCTTATTATCAAACTCACGTTACACTACACTCCCACGTAAAATTGGCATTTTCACCTTCTTTGTGGTATACTTTGAAAAGACATTAATCAAATTGTTTGCATGTAACATATAGCAGCCAATTACCTTTTAAATAAGGAGTATTTTCCAATGAAAAAAACGTTATCTTTCATTTTTTTAATCCAATTTTTTGTTCTGTCACTTTTTCTAACCCAAACCTTTGCTCAAAACGCCTCACAATTCAATTTACCCGAAAATGCAAGAGCACGTCTTGGTAAAGGTAGGATAAGTGAACTTACATATTCGCGAGATGGCACACATTTTGCTGTAGTCAGTTCCATCGGTATTTGGCTCTATAATGCACAAACCTATGAAGAAATAAGATTGCTCACTGAAGATATACAAACTGTTTACAGTGCTGCGTTTAGTTCGGATGGTCAAACTCTTGCCAGTGGTCATGGTGATGGCACAATTAAACTCTGGAATGCAACAACTGGCGAACATCAAGGCGATCTTATAGGACACACAGATGTGGTCTTGAGTTTAGCATTTAGTTCGGATGGTCAAACTCTTGCCAGTGGAAGTAGTGACAGTACTGTCCAACTTTGGAATTATATTACTCGTGAACACCAACAAACACTTCCTGGGCATTTTGATGCTGTTACGAGCGTTGCATTTAGTCCAAGTGGAGGAGCTCTGGCGAGTGGGAGTTTAGATACATCTGTCCAACTATGGGATGTTACAACTGGTGAACAACAACACATCCTGACTGGGCATGAAGATTCTGTTTACAGTGTAGCGTTCAGTCCAAATGATGGAACACTCGCGAGTGGCAGCCGTGATGGCACTGTTAAGCTTTGGTTTACAGCCTTCGGTATACCTAAGCAGACTCTACCCGGACATCTGGGTCCTGTCTATAGTGTTGCGTTTAGTCCAAATGGAAATACGATTGCAAGTGGCAGTGCGGATGGGACTATTCTTTTATGGGATGCTGTTACTGGACAGCCTCAGCAGGAACTTCCTGGGCATACAAATGTTGTTTTGAGTGTAGCGTACAATTCAAGTGGAGGCACGATTGCAAGCGGTAGTGCCGATGGAACTATCCGATTGTGGGATCCTATCTTTGGTGGACAGCGGCAGGTCCTGACTGGATATACAAATTATATTTTAAGCGTTGCCTTCAACACTCATGGAAACATAGTAGCAACAGGTGGTGCAGACAATGCGATTAATCTATGGGATGCTGCTACAGGGCAACACCAGCAGATGTTAATAGGACATGAGGATTGGATATGGAGTATTGCCTTTAGTCCAGATGGAAATACACTGGCAAGTAGTAGTGATGATGGGACTATCCGATTATGGAATGCATTTACCGGCGAGCACGTTGATACACTTATTGGACATACGGATTGG
>JAPPMR010000956.1 GCA_028818995.1 Candidatus Poribacteria bacterium
GGAGGATTTGGTTTGACCAGTTTCTTAGCGTCTCTTTCCCGATGGTGATACCTCTAATTTCTCGCTTATCGGATACACCAATGAGAATCGTGCCGCCATCGGTATTGGCAAATGCAGCGGCGGTCTCAATCACTTCCTGATCGAAGTTCTCTTTGAATTCGGTCGTGGTATTTTCGCCTTGCAGGATACGTTGTTTGAGATCAATGGTTTCCATATTTTTTGATAATATCCAAATATCTATTCCTCTTCCCAAGGATTTTCAACAGGAATTGGTTTACTACGTCCTTTGTATATTAACCTAACTCGTATTGTGCCAGATGGCCGCGGCGGGGGCGTAATGATGGCAGCATCCCAGTCAAGGATATCCTCTTCATCATAGACGGGAAAAGCGAGGCGTTGCTTCTGTTTTTCGTTAGTTGTGTTTTTTGAGTGTGTAGTTTTCATAGACTGTTTAGTGCTCCTTTTGTCTACAATTTAGCAGAAATTAATGGTGAGTGCAACCGTATCACACGGGAAAAAACGCATTTTCAGTGAGCGATTTAATCCCGTACCACTTTATGGTCCAATTACCGATTGTTGTAGGAGGTCTATGAACCGTAAAATGTTCTCCTTCCTTAGGCAGATACTCTCGGTCTTTCAACCATTCCATCGTTGCACGTAGACTGTCTATTGTCTTTAACTTTTCTATGAGATGGTTAGCTCGGATGACAGGTACTTCCGGATTCTGAACATTGCCATATCCAATCCAGTTTTCTGAAACAACAGCACCCTCAAGTCTATAGCTGGTATCAATGTTGAGTTTTTCTAATAACGGTTTGTGGTTTTCTACAAAAGCCTGTTTCAGTTTTAGGATCTGAGAGACACCCTTTTTAATCTCTTTAGATTTATTAATACGTTCATGTGCTGTTGTCGGCGCAATGAACCATTTGAGTTCTAAAAGTAAACACGCTTTTTCGGAATGATTTACAATAGCAAGGTCGACATCCGTTAGGTTTGTTATATTGCCCGAAATGAATTTAAAGTCTTTATTACATAAACCAGTAGTAAAACGTTTTTTCATAAGGTCTTCTTTTTTATTGGTAAATTTTTCGTAAATCTTCTGATTTTGATTTTGCATTCTATTTAGCAGTGCGGTGAAATTTCGTTCCGCTGAGGAACAAATCCAGATATGAGGGGCAATTGCATAGTACCTTGAATTCAGTTTAATTAAAGGCTGCAAAGCAGGGATAGGTCTTTTAATATCACTGCCTCCATAGGTCAAATCATCAAAAACATTTTTTACCTTTATAGGTGACATATCAGAACATCTAGCAACACACCTAATCAATTTACCATAGGTTAGTACGTAAATGCTATCAAGATAGGCCATATTTGGACACTCTAAAAGCGCTGCGTTCACTCGTGCTGCTGAATGAATATGTGCGATAGCACAAACAGTTTCAAAAACCTTCTGAAAGCCTCCCAACATGTAACAACTAAATTGCCATTCACTTGGCAATAAAAACATTCGATCAAATAACGGTTGCAAATACTTTTTCATATCAGTAACCATCTTTGGGTTCAATTCGTAACAAAATCTATCACCTTGAACCCTTACAGAATCGAGGATCGCTGTTGTGGGGAAATCATCGGGATTCAGATCGAATTGTGCTTCTTCGGGTTCATGTGCGTCAACCAAGATATTGTATGCTTCATACTCTATACTCGCAAAAAAATCTCCAGTTGGTTGAATAGTTGATCCTTGAAGTTCTAATTCAAGTATCCCTTCGCTTGCACATGTATATGCAAAAACAATCAGATCATATTTACGTCCTAACTCGAATAAATCCTTGGATGCTTTGTGAAGGTCAGAATCATAAGCAAAGGGAATTTTTCCACCTTGCTCACAATCACGGTGGAGCCAAGACATAGAATGCTCAAGTTCAGTAATGAAATCACTACCTAACGCATGGCGACCTTGCGTGCTGAACACTCCATTGATTTGTTCATTTAGCATGTATTCTTCAGCAGACCGTAGCAAATACGATGCAGCAGTCGCAAATGGAAGTTTGAGCAGAGGATTAGAGTTGTAATAGTTGTCTATTTCCTTTTCAATTTTTCGCAATTCACAGGAAACATTATCAGTGTTTGTCATGATGAAATCCTGTCCATTGGCTGTATCATTTTCCCAAGTCCATACGATATTTGACATCGCAGTTGATGATGAAGTTCAATTCCACCTCTCAAAATGAACCAAGGGAGCAATGTGATTTCTAAACGGGTTTAGCTCGTTTCTGCCTCATTCTGAAAACGACTGCGGATAAACTCTGTTACTTGCGCTCCTAATAATTTCTGTTTACCCCCTTCAGTTTTGACGAAAAGCTCGCCGCTGTTTGTGTAAACAACGTCTCTTTTCTGTAGGGATGGAATCAGAAGTTCAACAACCCACAAATCCTCAATGGCTTCTCCATGCAAGTTATAGACTTGATGCAATTCAAGTTGCCAATCTTCAACGCTGACTGGCGGATCTATAGACCCAAGTTTTTCAGACACTATACGTCGAACTTCGTCTCTCTTTTGGTCATTGAGAGTTACGCCTACCGTGGTTCTATCACTATCCGTTACTCCCCAAAAAATACGTCCGCCTTCACTATTGAGAAAGGCAACGGCGTACTCATCAGAGTCTTTTGTAATTCGATTAGCTGGATTTCTGCCCTTGATTTCCTTAAATTCATAGAAGCGTGTTTCCTCAAAAGGCACGGGTTGATCCTGAACAAAACGGATTTGGGTCGGTTCAGTTAGGTTATCAGCATCAGTTGCCTGAACTAAATATTCTTCAGCTATCTGTTTATTTTCATGTAATACGGAAATTTCACCTTCTGGATCAAGCGTAATACCTTCTTCAAAACACTCAATCGCTTTTTGATATTGTCTCAACCTGAGAAAAGCCCATCCCTTGTTGTTCAATACCATTGCTTTTTGATTTGGATCTGGCACTCCGTTAAGTGCTTTATCAAAACTATCAAGAGCATTTTGGAACTCCCCAAGATTAAGGAGTGCTAAACCATAATCGGAGAAATCCATTGGGTTGACAAACGTAAGCCATTGCCCTGGGCGTAAACTCTCCTGTAAATCTTCATCTAATCTGCAAAAGGCAGTAATCCCTCCGCCTATTGCCTCAACATACTGTTCGTTTGGGGTTGCTAAACTCACTTGGATGCTTGTCTTTGTCATCCGAATTTCGAGCTTATCATGAAGAGAGCGGTAAGTGAAATCTTTTAAATCATCAGTAAGCATTTTTACTAATGGTGTCATAAATAATGAGCGGTCTATCTCTATTATCCGTTTTCGATCTTCATCTGAAGGATTCAGTTGATTCCGATGTTCCCATGATTCACGAAACTGTTTCGTTTCACTATGCAAAGCGAAAAACAGAGCTGAAGGAGACGCGAGTAGTATCCTCCGAGTGCTCTCTTTCTCCTCATCAGTTTGATGTATTGAATCCAGATGAAAGCGTTGAAGGACATGATCCACCAACCCACTGTCAATTCTGGTGAAGTAATACTCTGAAGTAATGAACTGTTCTATCTGCTCCCTATTTTCTTCTTTCTCTGAGAGGAATTCCTTAGTCAATTGTGCAAAAATTTCAATGTCTTTTTTGACGTTGTACTGACTTGACCCATTTTGGTTTACTTTTTCACAAATATTTTCAGAGACAAGTGCTGTCAGTTGATCCTCTATCGATGTCAACGATTCGTCAATCTCAGCGGCAATTTCGTTTGCTGGCTTAGGGGCACAATCCAATAAACACAGTATAATCTTTCTACGGACTAAATTCTCCATAATATCCTCTATGTTTTACAAGTCATGAGCAGTTTTTGCTAATATTTCAAAGGACGAATCAGAAAACCTTCCGAAATACGATTTCCTTATACCAACTCATGTTAAGTATATCACACCCAGCAAGAAATTTCAAATTTATTTCGTTTTTGCGCTCAGTTGTTTCTCTTAATTTCCCAACCCCATACGATATTTGATGTCGTAGTTGATGATGAAATCTAATTCTTCGTCGGTGAAGCCATAGTGTTTGGCAAGGGCCCGGTCAATTTGGTCTATGATGTGCTTGGACTTTTGAATCTTGAATAACTGTGTTTCAGTTCGGCCAGTCTGTTTTTGAACGCGAACTTGCATTATGCTATTACGTTGTAAATCCTCCAAGTACATCTCTCCGAGTTCAGCGAGTTGAGAATCATAAAGAGCGGACTTAGGGATTGGAAAATTCTTAATATCAGATGCAGAAAGATTTCGGCAGTCCGTCGTAATCGTGTACCACCACCAAAACAGATCACTGCTCAAAACTGCAATGACAGGTCTTAATATTTCGGAAGTTTCAACACTAAATGACCGCTCAGCTGTAGAATTCCCTGATTTACCATTAACCCTAAACGCCGGTTGGAAATCTGTAAACACTTTCCAATATAACCCACCCGCTACACGGTGATAGACCCGATGTTTACTTTGCGACGACATAAATAACCTTAAAACAGTTTTGACTTCGGTACATTTCTTAAGTAAAGTTGTTTCAATTTCCATCCCCAACTTTGGTGCCCAAACTGCTGTTCTATGTCGCGGTATTTCTACATAACTAATGCTATACATTAGTGAATCTCGATTATCGGAAGTCCATTTCTGACAGTTGGTAGAAAATGTCTTATTTTCCGTTGAAGGAGCTGCAATGAAAATAGTTAACAGAAGATTTACCATATCAAACAGTTTAGCAGGTCGCCATGAATAGTTGGTGTACCAAACATTACGACTTCCTTCTAAGATGGTTTGTATGCTCTGCATTCGCTGTGTGGAAACTAAAGCTAAAGGGACAATCATGCTCATGCAGCCTTGTTGACTTAAAAGCTGCGAACTGCGATCTATGCACATTGCATGAATCGCTTTAGTTTCGTAACTAGCTAGGTTCTTGGGAGGCAAATAGTCAACCTGTCTTAATTCAAGATACGGCGGGTTGCCAATAACCACATCAAA
>JAPPMR010000521.1 GCA_028818995.1 Candidatus Poribacteria bacterium
TAGATTTTATTAAAGACCGATAACAACTCACAATTAAAACGTTATAATGTCTATTTCTTTAAAAGAAAAATTCTGTCTCATAATCAATTAAAACAACTGATGAATTTTCCTCAATGAATTTAACGCACTGTGCTAAGATTTTATCTACAAATTTGACTTCGTTCGCAACCGTGACTGCTCCTAAAACGGCAGATTGATGGACATCTTGTGCCTCTATTTCGGCAATTGCGACATTAAATCGGTTTTTGAGTCGAGCAATTATACTCTTGATTACCCTACGTTTTTCCTTAAGGGACTGGCTTTCTGGCAGATATAACTTTATTTTACAAACGCCGATGTGCATCTTTATTGTCTATTTTCTGAAGTGATATACTCTTGTTAACTCCCGTGTCCGTCGTATAAACAAATCCTCTGTATACTTACATTACCCATCCAAATCACAACCGATAAAATTTCTATTATGTAGGTGTGCTGCTTTCATCACAGAAAACGATCCTGCTGCCGGATCAATCACATAATCACCCTCATTGGTGACAGCAGCAATGAGCTCGGCTTGCAAATTCAGCGGTTTTTGATGTGGGTGGTATTTTGTCTCTTTTCGCTCACGCCAAACGTCAGGAATGTTATGTATTTTCCATACACCTTTAGCTCTTTTAGGTTGCTTCTGAAAAACGACGCAATACTCGCTTATCCGTCTTGTCCTATATCCCATCCCAATTCTTTCCTTATCCCAAACGATTAAATCCACGACTTCTAACTGCGTTCCATTAAACCAATTGCTAAAACCTTGGCAAAGATGAAACTTGTCAATCCAGAGAAACAGATGTCCAGACGGGATAAGAACATCGTTAATCCCTTGAATAAAATCCTCAATTATCGCTTCGGTCATTTGCACCAATGAACTTCTACGTTTTTCTCGACTTTTTCCCTCATTGCCGTAATTCATCTTATCCAGCACACCTCTATACTGTGGATCAAGAAACGCTACCGGCACTGCTTCCTTTGGTAGACAAGATAAGAACTTTAAACCGTCCATCTTCAGCCGTGAATTTGGTTTTAGAGAATCAGGTAAGGTGATAGATGAGGCTTGTACCTCCCGCTCAGTAGAAAAAACATTGGTTGTAGACATATCGAATGTCTCACGAAGTAAACTTAACATTCAAATTGATTGATTTTGAATTGTCAATCCTTAAAAACGCTTGAAATGAACTTTAAGATACGAATAAAAAGAATTTAGTCCGACGTGAAACTATCGCATGAATTATACATTGTAGGTATTTTGGATGAGAACAACAACGACGACAAACCGTTATGGTGTAAATTCGTTCCAAGCAAGGATTACGCATGAAGACATTGAAACCAGACTTATGTGGTCAGGAGCAGTACGCTCAAATCAATCGGTTCTCTATCACACTGTTTTTAGAGAGTCCGCGCCACTTGTTCGTGGACGTAACATTCTAACACATCTCCAACTTTTATGTCGTCAAATTCGTCAATACCGATACCACATTCATAATTTGCTTGGACTTCGTTGACATTATCTTTGAAACGTCTGAGTGAGTCGACCTTACCTTCGTAAATTAATCGGTTTTCGCGCAACACACGAAGGGGTTGGTTAAATGTAATTCTGCCCCAATTGACATAACTACCAGCAACTGATCCAAGACGCGGCACTTTAAAGATTTCTCTCACTTCGGCGCGTCCAATAATTACTTCCCTAACCTCTGGGTCTAACAAACCTTCCATTGCTGCGCGGATATCGGAGATAATGTCATAAATTACCGTATAGGTGCGAACATCAATCCCTTCCGCTTCCGTGGCTTTGACTGCCTCAGTGGTTGGGTGAACGTTAAATCCGACTACAATAGCATCAGATGCAGAAGCAAGCAAAATATCAGTCTCTGTAATACCGCCAGTGGCTTCGTGAATAATATTTATCTTTACTTCGCCTGTGCTCAATTTCAACAAAGATTCCGATATAGCTTGGACTGAACCTTGCACATCACCTTTAACAATGACGTTCAATTCCTTGATGTCGCCTTCTTGAATCTGTTGGAATAGGTCATCAAGGCTTACATGACTATGTGTGCCAAGTTTGGACATACGGTGTTTATCCTGTCGTTCTTCGCCAATGGCGCGAGCATCCCGTTCTGATTCGACAGCATAAAATATGTCTCCTGCTTCCGGCACCCCAGTAAACCCAAGCACTTCAACAGGGGTAGATGGTCTGGCTATCTTGATCCGTTTACCGTCATCACTCATCATAGCTCTAACTCTGCCAGAGTAGCGACCAGAAACAAACGCGTCACCAACTCTCAGAGTACCACTTTGGACTAAAACGGTTGCAACCGCCCCACGACCTTTATCAACTTGTGCTTCAATAACAACCCCGCGAGCAGATTTATCTGGATTCGCTTTTAACTCAAGTAGCGCCGCTTCAAGCAGAAGCATCTCCAACAACAATTCTATGCCGGTGCCTTCTATCGCGGACACTTCTACGCAGATAGTTTGCCCACCCCATTCCTCAGGGACCAAATCGTTTTCAACCAACTGTTGTTTGACGTAGTCAGCGCGCGCGCCTGTCACATCAATTTTATTAATTGCCACAACAATGGGGACTTGCGCTGCTTTCGCGTGATTAATTGCCTCAATCGTCTGTGGCATTACACCATCATCAGCAGCAACGATAAGAACAACGATATCTGTTGCTTGTGCCCCACGCGCCCGCATTGCGGTGAATGCAGCGTGTCCGGGAGTATCAAGAAAGACAATGTTCCCATTTTCCAATTCAACATGGTATGCACCGATATGTTGTGTAATATTTCCCGCTTCGGATTCGCTCACGTTCGATTCACGGATAGAATCCAAAAGCGAGGTTTTACCGTGGTCAACGTGTCCCATTATGGTGATAACAGGTGCACGCGCTACCAAAGATTCGGGTGGGTCATCCTCATCTAAAAGAAGTTGTTCCTCTAATGTCTTTTCCTGAACAACTTCAAAACCGAAGTGTTCCCCCAAGATTAACAAGGTTTGATGGTCTAAACTTTGGTTGACAGATGCCATCACCTTTAATTTCATCAACTGCATAATCAATTGGGTTGATTGTAAATTCAATATTGATGCTAATGTCCCGACTGTCACGCCTTCCTGAACCCGTAAGGGAGCATCGGTAGGTTCTTCTATTTCTTCCTTTTCTTCTATTTCTTCTATCTCAGATTTAATGTCAACTTCTTCTTCAAGTGTTGCATCAACTTCTATTTCTGGTTTAACGTCAACTTCTTTTTCTTCATCTGCACTTATTTCTTGCTGAGGATCTAACTCGGATTCAACTAACATAATTGTCTCCGGATCCAAAGTACTCATATGATTTTTAACGGGAACACCTAATTCTTCCAACGCTTTGATAAGTTCTTTACTACTTAATCCGTGGCGTTTTGCCAATTCATAGACTCGGACATTTTGACTCGGTGTTGTTTTGGGGTTAACTTCAGCTGCTTGCTGTCTCGTTTTTTTCATCGGCGAAAATCTCCTTCTTGAGGAGTGCTTGTTTGAACTCGGTGATTACCGATTCCGACAATTGCACTCGTAATGAAGTATTTATCCGCTTGCGTCCTCTAAAAGCATACTCTATACAAGTCTTGGACCGACAGACATAAGCACCACGCCCGGGAAGTTTCTTGAATTCTTCCATCTCTAAATCCTCACCTGTACGACACACAAAACGGATTAATGTGTTCTGCGGATATTTGCAACGACACCCAATACAGGTACGAATGGGTGCTTTAATATTTTTTGTTGATTGACTGTAGAAACAAACCATTCCAACCACTTTCAATAGTGTTCCCTTTGAACAGATAGGTTTTGTGTATCTGTTAATTCCCTTCATCTTCAGAGGTCGGCTCTAATTCGGGTTCAGTCGTGGTTTCTGATTCGACGGTGTCGTCCGAATTATTCTCTTCCCAACTTAGTTTAACAGCAACTTCAGCGGCTGTATCTTCCCCCGCTTCCGCAACATTAACCTCTGCAGACTCCTCTTCAGCATTTTCAGATGGAGTTTCCTCCTCAATATCCTCTTTAAACAGTGTATCCAATGAGACGGGTGCTTCGGATTCACTTTTTATGTCAATGTTCCATCCTGTCAATTTCGCCGCAAGTCTTGCATTCTGTCCTCGTCTACCGATCGCCAGAGACAATTGGTCATCTGGAACTATGACGATTGCGCTCATGTCCGCTTCATTGAGTTCAACTTTGCGAATCTGTTTTGCCGGTTTTAGAGCGTTCGTGATGAAGATTTCCACATCTTCGTTCCAATCAATAAATTCAATTTTCTCATTTTTCAGTTCGCGAACCATAGTCTGGACTCGGCTGCCCCTAACACCTACACAGGTCCCAACTGCATCTATACCCTCTTCATTCGCGGTAACCGCAACTTTGGCACGGTATCCAGGCTCTCGAGCAACAGCTATCACGCGAACTTGCCCTTCATATACCTCTGGAACTTCCTGTTCACACAGCATCGCAATCAGGTCAGGATGTGTTCGGGATACAACGATCTGCTCCCCAGTTAAGGTGTTTTTCACCTCTAAAATCAGACATCGTAGAGAGTCACCTCGGTTATACCGATGAGATGGAGGAATCTGACTCGCTGGTAAGAGTGCCTCGGTACGCAAAACGTCTGTCCGTTCCAAATCAACAATGGCGTTCTGTTTGTCATATCGTTGTAAATACCCAACGACAACTTCTCCTTCACGCCCCTCAAATTCGTTGTAAACCAGTTCCCTTTCTGCTTCTCTCAGTTTACCAAGTAGAATTTGCCGTCCCAATTGTGCTTGAATCCGACCAAATTCGTCAGGGTTAATTTCAACCTCCAACATATCACCAATTTTTACATTGGGATCCAGTTTTTGTGCTTCCTCAATCGGCACCTCCGTCGAGAAATCTTTCATAATATCAACAACTTTTTTCGGAACGTGGCATCTTATTTCTTCCTGGTCAAGCTGAATATCTATTGATAC
>JAPPMR010000014.1 GCA_028818995.1 Candidatus Poribacteria bacterium
CTATGTAACACATGATCAAGTCGAAGCAATCTCAATGGCTGACCGAATGGCGATTATGAAAGATGGAGTCTTTGTGCAAGTCGGCACACCTCGTGAAATTTATCAATATCCAGCAGATCCTTTCGTTGCAAGTTTTGTGGGGGAAACGAATTTCATTACAGGTAACATTCAAGAAATAAGTAATGGTAAAGCCACGATTGAAACACCAGTCGGAGTGCTTCACACGGAAAGCGTCCATCACGATTTCACTCCAGGGCAGGAGGTCAGTTGTTCCATACGTCCAGAGACGATTCATCTCAATGGAAATTCCGTCCCAAACCAATTAACCGCAAAAGTCGGTGCCGTTACCTATTTAGGCAGAGTCGAAGAATACGAATTAAGCATTGCAGATTCACTCAAACTCAAAGCGATTATACATAATCCCGGCACAGAAACAAAGAAACCGGGAGATACTGTTAATATCTCGATGTCTCCAAAAGCAATTGTTCCGCTGCCTACAGACAATTAATTTCTGATAATTTGTTTATAGAGGATTTTAGTATTAAAGACACTGTAAAAAGGTAAGGTTAGGAAACCTCACCTATCAGTGAATGGAAGAGGCGCAATGAATTGCGCGACTACAAACACCGCAAACCTAAGAAAAGTGTATAGGTGTTTTCAAATTTTACTATAAATGCAATTTACACCAAGTCAAAATGCAGCTCTCAATATCAATAATCATATCTGCGTCACTGCTGGTGCGGGTTCAGGAAAAACTGCCGTATTAGTTGAACGTTATCTTAAAATTCTGCAGAGTGAAAACGTTACGCCACAAAAGATTGTCGCTATTACATTCACAGAAAAAGCCGCAGCTGAAATGAAGAGTCGTGTCATCAAAAAACTGGCTAACGATAAAAATAAAGAAATTCGTGAAAAGCATCTTGAACAGATGTACACAGCACCTATTTCAACGATCCACACATTTTGCTCGCGTATCTTGAGAGAATTTCCTATTCAAGCAAGTGTGCCTGCCAACTTTAGTATTTTGCAAGGCATAGATCAAAAACTTTTGCTCCAACAAGCCATTAAAAACACCCTCCGTGATATAGCAACAAACACTGATGATAGACATTACAATGAACTTCGTCATTCTTTACAACGTTACGGGAACCGTCAAAAATTAGTTGAACTTTTTTCCACGATGATAGAGAAACGTTATATGATAGCAAAACTCATGAAGGAAGTTTATAGCAATGATGGTGAAGGACAACTACCTGAAGCATGGCAAAAAGTTTTTCGTGAAAAATTGATGTCAGAAAACGAGATTACTGAATTTACGCAATGTCTTAGAACCGTGTTACAGCATGCCAGAGGTAGAAATACGGAATGTGTGAATGACTTAATCATTGAATTACGATCACAATTAGCACAGAACCCAAGTGCACCCTATGTGCATGACTTACTAAATAAGATAGCAGTTTTAATCACTACAACAGGGAATGAGATAGCAAGGAGAGATTTTCTGGGGAATCGTCTTGACACAACTGGTATTGAGAACGAAATCAAATACTTGGAATCGGCAGCAAAACAAATTAAATCCGCGCCACCTCTTAACACAGAAGGTGAGGAAACAGATGACAAATTTCTACTAAACACAACCCACTCCTTACTCGCTCTCTACACCCGAATTTTTGACGAATACCAAAATAACAAACTCTCTCAAGGCAAACTTGACTTTGAAGACCTGCAGATTAAAACAAGAGATCTACTCCATAACAATGAGGAAATCCACCAAAAACTGTTAGAACGACATAAGTATTACATGGTAGACGAATTTCAGGATACAAATGAATTACAATATGAATTAGTGATGCTGTTCACAAATAACCTAAAGGATGTTAATCTATTCATTGTTGGTGACCCCAAACAAAGCATTTACGGATTCCGTGATGCTGATGTCCGTATATTTGATAAGGCAAAACGGAAAATAGAAGAGAATGATGGTCAAAATATCCCACTCCAAGAAAATTTCCGTTCCTTTCGCGACAATGTAGGATTCGTAAACTGCTTTTTTGAACGTTTGATGGGAGACGGAACAGCAACAGAATACGAAGTTCCTTATGAACCCCTTACGAATGCCCGCATTACTAAAGCAAATGGAACTATAGAAATCATTCTGGGACAGAAGGATAATGAGGCAGCAAACGAATATGCACTGATAGCACAACATATCAAAAATATGGTAGCAAACAAGGAAAAGGTGTGGGTGCAAGGTGAAGGTAGAGATGCACCTCCACAACCAATCAAATATGGCGACATCGCTATCCTAATCCGCTATAGGACACACCTGCCAAATATTGAACATGCGCTACTTTCTGCAGGCATTCCCTACCTAACTACAGAGGGTGTGGGTTTCTATCAACGACAAGAAATCTATGATATTTGGAATTACCTAAACTTTCTAAATGATCCAAAGGAAAATAGCACTTCTCTTGTTGGAATTCTACGTGGTCCTGCTTTCGGAATTTCAGACACGGAACTATACGAAATTTCGCAGCAGCAAGGAAACAGTTTCTGGGAGAAAGCACAAAATAATCAGACACCTACACACCAATTGACAAACGCAATAGCAACCTTAGAGAACCACATGGATGTTGCCCATCGCTTACCCATAAACCACCTTATTCTAACCATTGTCAATGACACAGGAATGATTGGCACATTGGGATTAGGTAGACAGGGACCACAACGTTGGGCAAATTACCAAAAACTTTTAGACCTTTCCCGTAATTTTGATGGCGATGAAACCAAGCAAACTTTGGCTGACTTCATTGAATTTCTGGATATTTTAATTACTGAAGAGCCTCGTGAAGGAGATGCCCCGATTGAAGAGAGCAGTACTGCCGTTCAAATTATGACCATTCATTCTGCAAAAGGCAAACAATTTCCTGTAGTGATACTTCCAAGTCTTGATCGTACGGGGAAATATGTAACAGAACCTTATATTGATGAATCGCTTGGAATCGGTTTCTCTCCACTAAACCCAGATGATAGTTACACAAAAACTGAACCCGAAATTATTAATCTAATGAAAGATCGCGCCAATGCTAAAGATGAAGCAGAAAAGAAACGTTTATTTTATGTTGGTGCTACACGTGCTGAAGACAGACTTATTTTATCTGGGTCTATTTATAAAAGTGGGGATAGTGAAAAACCACGAAACAAGTTAAAATGGCTTTACGACCACCTGGCAATCAGTCCTGACCAAGATTCTATAAATCTATCAGTCAAGCTAAATTCATATCCAGAAAACAGTGAAAATAGCCAATCTTTCCAATTAGACATTCCAATTTTAAGACAACTTAATGTAACTGGAGGTGTGGATCAAGTATCCGATGAAACTGTTGTAATTGACTTTCCCGAACACCCGTTCTGTTCTCTAAAACCTTCGGATTTCAAAGCCTCCTTTTCCCTTGCTGAACTGACTAACTACATGCGTTGTCCACTACGTTATTACTTGGAAAATGTGCTACTCATACCGCCGCTTAATAAAAAACAAAGGGATTGGGATAAAACTGAGATGGATGCTATAATCCACCGCATCCTTGCAAAAATAAAACATCCATCACACAAAGAAGAGCTTGATGAGATTATTGATGGAACATTGGAAAATTATCCAGAACTAACAAAAAAATCAATAACCGTAGAGCTAAAAGAAAAAATTGGCATATACATAAATAATTTTCTGAACTCTGAACTTGCAGCAACAGCATTTTCCGCAACTGAATCCTATACCAACCACCAAATTCACGCGGATATAAATGGGTACATCATCTCAAGTCGGTTTGATAGGCTTTTTAAAGATCAAACAGGACAATGGCATATTATCAATTTCAAAATTTTTGAAACACAAAATTCAGTGTATTGTAAACCAGAAATGGGTCTATATACGTTACTCTTCCATAAAGCCTATCCAAATGAACCGAATGTGGATATTACTTTTTATTTTTTAGAGCAAAATAAGTCTGAACAGATGTGCTTCAACAGCGCGGATTTTAGGGAGATTTCTGAGCAATTGCAAAAACAAATTACATCGCTGCAGCAAAGCATCTTTTCAAAAAATCTTGAGCATTGTTGTTCTTGTCCTTATACAAATTCACATGGACAGTGTATTGTTAAAGAACCTTAGGAGGAAACTATGAAAAAACCAATGTTGACAATTATCTGCACTATTTTTGCCTGCTTCTCAATGTATATGATACTACCTACGTTCGCAGGCACGTGGCGTGATGACTTTGAAGATAATGACACCCGCGAATGGAAAATCTATAATCTCAATCGCCAAGCCGAAAAATGGTGGATCAATGACAATGAAGCGGTTGGGGAAATCTTCGAACCGGGTTTTATGAGTCTCTGGCTTACGGGAGACCTGAAGTGGAAAAATTATAGTGTTTCCTGCCGTGCAAAGTTAGTTGACGATAGAAACGAACCACCAACCATTGGGCTTACACTCCACGATAGAGGTGAGGAAGATAGCCGCTATCTATTTTTTATTGATTATGTCTTTGACATTGTCAGAATTGTAAAAGCCGTTCACGATGATTGGTCATCCGTGCGACACTTTTTTACCCCAGAAGAAGATACCTGGTATCAACTTAAAGCGACTGTTTATGAAGATGGAAATCTTGAGTTCAGTATACAAAATTTGGATGCGGAAGTTAATGCTGAGCCTCAAGTTTTCACAGCGTTTGATCCTGATCCATTACCAGGGGGACAGGCTGGACTCGTCGTGGCAGACGCTCGTGTGCGGTTTGATGATGTTGAAATTACCGGTGCCAATATACCAAATGGCGGTCCCGGAAGACGCACACCACAGGCTGTTTCACCACGATCTAAGCTTACAACGACTTGGGGAAAACTGAAAATGAGGTGAGGTATCATATCATACCTATTTTCTTACAAATCACTCTGTATTGTAGGTCGGGTAGAGCGAAGCGACACCCGACAGAGGCAAAACATGTCGGTGT
>JAPPMR010000318.1 GCA_028818995.1 Candidatus Poribacteria bacterium
CAAAATCAAGGTAAAAGAGACAGATGTACGAGAAGCACGGAGAAACAATCAAAGCGCAAATCTTCCTTGACGCATTACAAAGCGACGCTGCATCAGTCACTTTCACGAATTGCACGATTGAAGGGGTCGTCGATTTCTTTTTTAGAGAATGGGAACGGGACGAAAACCACCGGATTCTTCTCAATAAGAAACTTTCCTGCATCGGGTGCACGTTTAAAAACATCGTTAATTTCCGGACAGTCGTCTTCCAAGAAGAGGTGAATTTTCGTCGCTCCCTCTTTGAGGCAGATCTTGACTTCGATGAAGCCATTTTACACGGTCCGTGCGCATTTCGCGAAGCTATCTTTCAGAGGCGTGCTGACTTTCATAGTGCAGTCTTCCACAAAAGTGCCAGTTTTTGGCGGGCAAGATTTCACAACGTCGCCGACTTCCACAGGACACAATTCAGCGAAAACGCCATTTTTCATGAGGCTAACTTCCTAATCGAAGTCAATTTTCGGCGTGCGTTGTTCCAAGGGATACTCGATTGCACAGGCACATGGTTTCCTGAAGCGACAGCGTTTAACAACGCCACATTTTTCGGCACCGCCAACTTTACTGCCGCGCAATTTGTCTCTGTCGCTGCCTTCCGCGATGTTCAGTATATTCCAGACACACTCCTTCATGCAGTGAAAGCGAAACTCAGTAGAAAACAGCATCGTCCCACCGCGTTCTATCTGGAGAGCCGACATGTAGACGAAGTCGCGAACCCTTTTTTTAAACGGTATGTCGCCGATCAACAGTTCACACGCGCGTTCAATCAGGCGAACCCTATACTGGCAAAGTTATGGCGATGGAGCTCCGACTATGGACGGAGTCTTGTACTCTGGGCATCCTGGTCCCTCTTCTTCGCGTTTCTGTTCGCGCTTGCGTACATGCCCCTCCCAGCGTGGACACCCACTTGGATGCAGGACTGGTCGCCCCGCTTTCATCAGACGACGGGTATTTACAGCGGTGAACCTTTAACCTTTTGGAACTGTTTCTACTTTAGCGTTGTCACCTTCACAACGCTCGGTTTTGGTGATATCGTCGCGGACAATACCGCTGCGCGTTTCCTCGTTACGTTGGAAGTCATTTTTGGGTATTTGATGTTAGGTGGGTTAATCAGTATCTTCTCAAATAAACTGGCGAGTCGCAGTTAATTCACTAGAAAAAAGGAGGTGTCTATGAAACAAAGTTTAACCGTGTTCACATTTACGGTTTTGATACTAATAAATATCACAGGGTGCTCGGTGGTTCGGTTCGCCGAAACCCGGATTGGGTACGGAGTTAAGAAAGCCAATAAAACCAAGATGGATCTGGATTTTCAACTCGGATTTAATGTAACAAACCATAGCCTCAGTGTAACTCTGGAACATCAGCCTTATACCATATATAAACCTCGGATAACCCTCACCGATCTCGGTGTTGGTCTCGCCTCCCTGGGCCTTTTGGAAAGGTTCTGTATGATAATTGGGATCACGACTATACATTCACCTTTGCCGATGATACGTTCGATTGGTACGGCTCAGAACCCTGGGAAAAAGCGGTGATGATTGGAGTACCAGCGGATATTCTACTCTACTGGGCTTTTTCATATCCATTTGATCGAAAGGCCATAAGGACTGAAAGAAAGCCTCTTATAGATCATCCATACCGTATTGAACTTCTGGATTATGATAATATTGGTATAGATTATAGAACAGTAAGCGGAACTGAGTATATTGAAATCAAGGATTTTTTGAACAAACTCGGGAATCACTCAGTCCTCCAAGATATTAAATCACAGGATATTATATCACTCCAGTTTCAAGCTTCTACCCAAGTAGGAAAAAAAAAGCACAGCAAACATTACACAGTCTCAGGAATTATTATCCCGTCTCTATCTAACCTTTCCGTTACGCCACCAGATTCTCCACCTGAACCCGATCCTTCCCCTACACCACAAGTCGAAATAAACGCACAGTGGGTTGAAAACCGTTTGCGCGCCGGTGAAAAGGCAACATTAAAAATCACGTTGAAAAATACCAGCGAAACCGCGCTGACAGAATTCACTGTTATAACGGTCAGTTCCACCTCTCACTTCAACAATTGGAATCTAAAATTCGGTAACATCGCGCCCGGAACGTCAGCAACAAGATCATTAGGTTTCAGTACGGACTCAGAGATGGCACCTCAAGAAGTACATGTTACTTTGCGTTTTGAAGCATCCAACGACTTAACCCATTCGGAAATTAAGAAAAGACTCTACATTGTAGAGTGAAATACTGTCCCGCGCGAAAAGACTTGACTTATCCGCCCTCTTATGTATAATTAATATGAAATTTGTCTATACCCAGACTATCTTTGATACGCCTTAGCGATAACCTGTATATACACAGGTTAGTAATGAAAGTACGCTAATCCGATGAAACGAAAAATTTTCCTTTTCAATGCGACACTTCTGATGTATCTGGCAAGTCTCACTGCTGCAGATGGACAGGCACCTACTGACCGCCTTCCTGATGGGGCGATAGCGCGATTTAGCCCCGGGGCTTCGGTGTATACTATTGCATTTTCACCCGATGGAAAACTACTCGCGAGCGGTGGTGATGATAACGCCGTTATATTGTGGAATATTGCCGAGAGAAGTGAACGCGAGACTTTCATAGAACATAGCAAATCGGTGACATCGGTTGCGTTTTCGCCCGATGGGAAATTGCTTGCATCGACAAGTCTTGATGGCTATGTGAGATTGTGGCATGTTTCTTCTGAAGGCAGACGCATTTCTCTTAGACACGGCGGTTGGGTGGAGTCAGTCGCGTTTTCACCCGATGGGAAAACGCTGGTTAGCGGTGGAGAAGATCAAGAGGGTTCTGTTAAGTTATGGAATGTCTCTCAAAAACGCGATATCGCTACTTTCCCTGGACACGAAAGTATCGTCGAATCCGTTGCGTTTTCACCCAATGGACAGTTGGTTGCATCAGCAAGTCGTGACAAGACTATCAAACTCTGGGATGTCGCGGACCAGCAATTACACAAAACCCTTTCTGGACACAGTAGTGTCGTTCACGCCGTTGTATTTTCACCAGATGGTGAGACACTCGCTTCGGCAAGTCGAGATAATACTATCAAACTCTGGAAGGTCTCTTCTGGAGAAAACTCCGCTACCTTTGAAATTAGGAACAACCTCTATGTTTACGCTGAAGCAGTAGCGTTTTCGCCAGATGGAAAATTACTTGCCTCTGCTTGTGTTGATTACACTGTTAAACTGTGGGATGTTGTCAATCATCGCGAGGTTCCCACACTCATCAGACACCACGGTGGGGTAACCTCTGTTGCGTTTTCGCCTGATGGCAGAATGCTTGCCAGCGGTAGCAGGGACCGCACCGTTTTACTCTGGGATCTCTCCCACTTCGGGTTTAAGCCACAACTTCAAGATATCATGCCACCTGAAATTGTTATTCATTCGCCTATGGAAGGTATCGTGAAATCGACTGCCAGGGAGGTTCAGGTTAAAGTCAACGTTACTGACGACAGCAGGATTGCCAATGTATGGATTAATGGTAAGGAAGCATCTATTTTAGAGGTGGATGTATTCAGACGAACAGTACCACTCAATCACGGCGAAAATGAAATCCGTATCACTGCAACAGATGTATACAGTAACACCGGGACACACCGATTCACCATCGTTCGTGAAGAACCTAAACCCAAACCCATTGTCCCAATACCGCCTGAGATTGTTATCCATTCGCCCACATCACATTCTGTCCGTGTAACTACCGAGCAGTTTACTGTTGAAGGCAGTGTCATCGATGACGCGGGTATTGCCGAAGTTTGGGTCAACGATGTGAAAATGATGGTTTCGGAAGTAGGTGAATTCACTGCAACGATCCTACTCGATTTTGGAGAAAACGAGATCCATGTCACCGCAACTGATACTCAGCATAAAATAGACACGAACATCCTCACGGTCCATCGAGAAGATATCGAGGGACCCGAGATTCAAATCCTCTCTCCGGAGTACAGCGACCGGCGTGGGTTCCAGCCTATAATCATAGCCGAGTCTGTCCTTGTTTCAGGTACAGTTACTGATCCAAGTGGGATTGCTGAAGTCAAGGTGAATGGCATAGGAGCAGAGGTTAAAGAGAATAGGTTCAAAACAACAGTCTCATTGGTTGAAGGTAACAACCTCATTCGAGTAACAGCAATAGACACATGGAGCAACCAATCAATTAAGGAAATAACTGTTGAACCACCACCGCCGACTCGAAAAGATTACGCGTTGTTGTTCGCCGTGGACACTTATGATCACTGGCTCGGACTTCAATATCCGCGTGTTGACGCGATAAACATCAAGCAAGATTTGGAGCAGATCTACGGCTTTCAAGTTGAATTGATTGAAAACCCGACAGAGACAGAAGTACTTGAGGTATTAGATAGGTACGCGCAGAAAGAATATGCACCCGAAGATCAGCTGCTCATCTTCTTTGCTGGACACGGTTACTTCAACGAGGGATTTAAAATAGGATACCTTGTCGCCCAAGATACCCAACGTCCTAACGATAGCGGCAGGCTGTTGAGTTATTTATCCCACTCTCATTTCCGAGATATTATTGACAGAATGGCATGTGAACACATCTTTTTGGTAATGGATACCTGCTATAGTGGGACATTTGATGAACGGCTCGCCATGCGTGGCGAATTGGAAAATTTGCCAGAAATACTCTCCAGCGAAGATATTAAGCAAAAGTTGACATATACAACTCGCTGGTATTTGACTTCAGGGGCTAAGGAACAGGTTCCCGACGATTCATTATTCGTTCGAGCACTGCTTGAGGCTCTACGAAGCAAAGGTGGTCGCGATAACGTTTTAACTATAAAGGAAATTTTAACCTACCTCGAGGACCTCAGCGATCCAACGCCGTGTTTTGACGAATTTGGTCGAAATGCCCCTGGGAGTGATTTTCTATTTATTGCAAAATAAAACTATAAATA
>JAPPMR010000662.1 GCA_028818995.1 Candidatus Poribacteria bacterium
TCATTTTCAAATCTCCTTATAGTTATCTTAATCTGCTTTGATTTCTCCCCACATCATCGTTGATAATTGTACCGAAGGTGAAACGCTTAATGTTGGGTCAAACCAATCCGGACTCGAGTTACTACCGTCGTGTGTCAGTTGCGTTGGATTACCACCGTTCAGGTCCGTTTTGAAAAGTTGTGCCCCACCTTTACCCGGTTCCAAGACTAAAGCTGTGTAAATGAGTTCATCGCCGTGTGGAGACCAAGTGGGCTCAGAAGGGAAGTCTTCTTCATCTTTAGTTATCTGATGAAGTCCTATTCCATCGTTATTCGTTATGTAGAGTGCTGAGTCCTCAAACGAAAGAAATTCTTGCCCATCAAACCCTGCCCTATTGATTTCCGTGAAGGCGATTTTGTCCCCCTGTGGGGACCAGCTCGGATGAATTATCCAAGGCATCTCCTTCAAGAGAAGCATCTTTTGGATATGCGTCTGCAAGTCGAAAATACCCAGCGGCGTATGTTCGATGCCACCCACCACAAAGGCTATTTCGCTGCCATCAATCACCCAACTCGGCATAAACCCATCCGTTAATTTCTCAACAGAGTCCCCTTTTAGTGTTGCAACATAAAGCGTGAGATCGGCTAGTGGGATGAGTCGTAATCCAAAGTGTAGTTTTGCCTTTTGTGGATCTCCCTGCGCATAGACAATCTGTTTACCATCAGGCGACCAATTTGGATTTCTTCTATATGCGCTGTTTTCAAACACCTTCTGGACATTTCTGCCGTCTGCATCCATAAGGTATAAATCGAAAACGCCACCGTCTCGATCAGAACTGAATAGGATATGTTTTCCGTTCGGTGACCAAGCCGGATCATAATCTGCTGCAGGGTGCTGGCTCAAATTCACCTGCTCACTCCCATCAGGATTCATGATATAGATTTCGGCGTTGCCATCTCGCTTTGACATAAACACAATTTTCGCTGTCGCCGGGGCTTTTGCCCACACAGAAGTACTGCTACTGAACACAAGTAGAGCACTGATCATATAACTTAACACTGCAAACTTAACATAACCTTTATCTCTTGAACAAGGAAAAACAACTTTGCGCTTCATAAGACATTCTCCATTATGAATAGGTTTTGATCTTCGATTTTATCTTACACTGAATTATAAGAAATGCACTACGTAAACATTCTCTCTACAAAGGGGTTTGTTCGTGTAGATGCTATTTTGATATATAGTGACGCGGGTGACTGACAAAACGGTTGCCTAATTTTTCAAAAAATTAGATGTGTTTTCAATGTTTATCTTATCAGCAGCACTTTGAAGCGTTAAGCTTAACCCCAAGACCCATATTGCTAACATTGAGAAAATCAACCAATTCCTTTTCATGTTTATTTAATGCTCCTTACAGTTCACGGTTAACTTAATCCGCTTTGATTTCTCCCCACATCGTCGTTGATAATTGTACCGAAGGTGAAACGCTTAATGTTGGGTCAAACCAATCTGGACTCGAATTACTGCCGTCGTGTGTCAGTTGCGTTGGATTACCGCCGTCCAGATCCATTTTGAAGAGTTGTGAAAAAACGCCCGCCCGAGCGTTGTAAATGAGTTCGTTGCCATCTGGAGACCAAGTGGGGTTATAGGAGGAATGTTCATCGGTAATCTGATGAAGTTCTTTGCCATTGCTATCCACAGTATAGATCGTCCCCTTCCTAGAACTAAGAAAACCCTGTTCATTAAACGCCGCGCCATCAGGTTTCGTAAAGGCGATTTTGTCGCCTTGTGGAGACCAGCTTGGATGAAATATCCACGGCATCTCTTTTAAAAAAAGTATCTTTCGGGAACGTCTCTGTAGATCAAAAATACCCAATGGTGTGCTTTCGCGTCCACCCACTACAAAAGCTATCTCGCGCCCATCAGGAGACCAACTTGGCATGAATCCATCTGTCAATTTCTCAACGGAGCCTCCGTTTAGGGTCGCGACGCAAAGCGTGAGGTCAGCGTAAGGAACAAATCGCATCCCAGCTTGTAGTTTTGCCTTTCCTGGATCTCCCTGTGCATAGGCAATCCGTTTGCCGTCGGGCGACCAGGTAGGTTCCCATCTATATTTGCTGCTTGCGAACACCTTCCGCACATTTGTGCCATCGGCATCCATAAGATACAAATCGAAGATTCCATCTCGATCAGAACTGAAAAGTATGTGTTTTCCGTTTGGCGACCAGGCTGGATGATAATCGGCTGCGGGATGCTGGGTCAAATTGACTTGGTCACTCCCGTCAGAGTTCATTATATAGATTTCAGGATTGCCGTCCCGCTTTGACATGAACGCGATTTTCGCTGTCGCTGGGCCTTCCGCCCATACGATAGCACTGCCACTGAACACAAGTAGAACACTAATCGTATAACTTAACATTGCTAACTTGACATAGCCTTGATCTCCTGAACAAGGAAAAACAGCTTTGCACTGCATAAGACATTCTCCATTATGAATAGGTTTTGATCTTCGATTTTATCTTATACTGAATTATAGGAAATACGCCACATAAACATTCTCTCTACAAAGAGGTTTGTTCGTGTAGATGCTATTTTGATATATAGTGACGCGAGTAACAGACAAAACGGTTGCCTAATTTTTCAAAAAATTAGATATGTTTTCGATGTTTATCTTATCAGCAGCACTTTGAAGCGTTAAGCTTAACCCCAAGACCCATATTGCTAACATTGAGAAAATCAACCCTTCCTTTTCATGTTTATTTAATGCTCCTTACAGTTCACGGTTAACTTAATCCACTTTGATTTTTCCCCATATCGTCCTTAACAATTGCACCGAAGGTGAAACGCTTAACGTTGGGTCAAACCAATCCGCGCGAGAATTATTTCCTTTATGCGTCAATTGTGTTGGGTTAGCACCACTCAAATCTGTTCTGAACAATTGCACAGAAATGTTTTTCCCCGGTTGTCTGACTACATCCGTGTAAATGAGTTCGCTGCCGTGTGGAGACCAAGTGGGACTCTGACAAATTGATTCTTCATCCTTGGTAATCTGAAGAAGTCCTGTTCCAAAACGATTTGCAACGTAAATGTTTGACCTCTCCCACCAAAGAAAACCATTTGGATCGAAGCGTCCGTCTATTTTTGAAAAGGCGATTTTGTCTCCGCGTGGTGACCAGTTTGGATTAACTATCCACGGTACCTCCTTTGAGAGGAGTATCCTTTGGGTACTTGTCTGTAAGTCGAAGATACCCAGTGGAGTGTGTTTGATACCTCCCACCACAAAGGCTATCTCGTTCCCATCGGGCGACCAATTTGGCATGAACCCGTCTGTCAGTTTTTCAACGAATGTACCATCTATTGCAGCAATATAGATTTCTTGGTTGGGTTCTTCTCCTTGTGCGTAGGTAATTCGTTTGCCATCAGGAGACCACGCCGGATCTCTTCTGAGTGCCTCGGTTTTAAATACCTTCCGGACATTTGTGCCATCTGCATCCATAAGATACAAATCAAAGAGTTTTTCCCGATCTGAGATGAACAGAATTTGCTTTCCGTCTGGCGACCAGACAGGATTGTAATCCTCTGCTCCTGCATGCTGGCTTACATTCACCGGCACGGTGCCATCAGGGTTCATGAGATAGATTTCGGTCCTTCCATCTCTGGTTGACGTAAACGCTATTTTTGCTGTTTCCGGAATTTTTGCCCACACAGAAGCACTGCTACTGAACACAAATAACACGCTGACAGCATAACATAATATCGTAAACTTGGTATAACCCCGATCCATTGAATAAAGAGAAACAGACTTGCGCGTCATAGGATGCTCCCAACTATGGATAAATTTTGATCTTTTATTTTCCCTATACTGAATTATAGGAAATACGCTACAGAAACATCCTCTCTACAGAGAGTTCTGTTCGCGTAGATTCTGACCTTAATATATAGTGACGCGGGTAACAGACAAAACGGTCGCCTAATTCTAGAAAAAGAAATGCAATCAGCAGGTTTGGACTGAAATTTGTAGTTTTGAACCCGCGAGGATTCACAACTCTCTTTTCTTAGTGAAAGAAGAGATTTCCTTCTTCTCTCCGCTGGTCGTTAAGGACATTCATATTGAATTGTTCTACGATGTTTCTGCATATCGTTCTTATTTTAGCCGCATCATCACTATACAATCCCATTACAGGTTCTTGATAGAGATGCTTCGTTTCTTCGTGGACCTTTTTCCTTAGTTCTGGCACGTCCTCTGGAATCAGGCTGACAACACGACTATTATCGTATGCTATTAGAATACTGCACACTACTGCAATATCGCCAGTTTTTTCCTGCCTGTCTTTAGTTTTAGTCTCAATGGCAATCACAGACAACTTGTAGGTGCTCCATGTCGGATCCACCACATTAATGTCTTCAATCTTCTGGAGTTCCTCTGTGAGGAGCGCCTTTACCTTCTCACCCACCTCGTTTTCATCGCTAAATACACTAATACCAACATCATATCGAGCATCCTGAGCATTTCCAATAATTAATACTGCCATACTTAGGACTATTATTGCGAAGCACTTCATGGTTTATTTTCCTTATCTATCTGTACTAAGCTTTGGACAATTTTTAATTCTATACACTTTTCGCCCCGCTAGGGCTGCTACTGGGTGCATCCGAATTTATTTTTTGTGAGTTGCGTTTGTGTCAGGAACTTTCAGAAAAATCAGAGCCCCTTGAAAACCGAGCATGAACCTGACCGACATTGTCCAAACTTTAGTAAATTATAGGAAATACGCTACATAAATACCCCTCTACAAAGAGTTCTGTTCGTGTAGATTCTGACCTTAATATATAGTGACGCGGGTAACAGACAAAACGGTTGCCTAATTCTGCAGAGGTGCACATACCAAAAATAACAACGCTTAAAATATGCCCTTCATTATCACTTACAGGATTCTGAAACCTCAATAAGATAATAGCATTCTCACGTTTCAGAAATTCGCTAACGGGTTATTGCCCTCTTTTTCATATC
>JAPPMR010000253.1 GCA_028818995.1 Candidatus Poribacteria bacterium
GGTGTAAAGACGTCCGGTACGATGACGAATCCAATTTCGAAGAATGCTTCGATCTGTTCTTCACTGAGCATTAGGTGAGGCGTCGGGTTTCCCATTCTGCATCTCCCTGAAAAAGCGAAAGGTCCCGAGAAATCCCAGGACCAACTGCCGACCAGGAATAACCCCCAGTCCAGTAATCGAAATATAGTCCTTAAGAGCCTATTATGTCAAGAATGCGTTTTTGAGATGGTGCGATAATCAAAACAATTATTTTCTGTTATTGACAAGTATAGTGCGATTATCTAAATTGATTATTGGATGGGTGAACGGTTGCAAATAGGAGATATTTCCAACATTCAGGGGTGCGCCATGGTCATTACTTCCGAAGAGATCGGACAAAGATTGCGATTTGCACGCGAAAGCCGACATATCACTCAGGAGGCTGCCGGTACAGTGCTTGGCTTACAGCGTTCTGCGATTAGTCTTATGGAATCCGGCCAGCGGCAGGTTTCCACGCTTGAACTGACCCGTCTTGCGGAGTTATACGGGCGTTCGGTCGAGTGGTTTGTCAATCCGGATAGTCCGCTTAAGCAGGAGGATCCGGTGGTTGCGCTTTTTCGCGCAGAGCCAGGTTTGCAGAGCGAGGTTGTTCAGGAGCAAGCTCGGCGTTGTTTGCGTTTGCTCAGAGAAGGCGCATCGCTTAGACGGTTGACGGGTCGCGGGACAGATGTCTCTTTGCCCAGTTATGATCTTCCGCCCCCTCGGTCGGTGGGACAGGCGATTGCTCAGGGCCAACTTGTGGCCGAGCAGGAGCGTCGGCGTCTCGATTTGGGCAATGCGCCCGTTAATGTGTCCGAGACGCTGGCTCGTCAAAATATCTGGACAGCGGCTTTGCCGTTGCCCGATGAAATTTCGGGTCTTTTTTTGAGTAGTCCCGATTTTGGTATGGCGGTTCTGGCTAATCTCAATCAGGCGCCGGTGCGTCGGCAGTTTTCTTTCGCACATGAACACGGTCACGCGCTTATGGACCGCGAGGAGGCGGCTACTGTTACGAGTGCTCACAATGCTAAGATGAGGACTGAGCAGCGGGCGAATGCCTTTGCAGCCGCTTTTCTGATGCCGGAAGAGGGTGTACGGGATTTTCTACACAGTCTGGGCAAGGGAAGAAGTGCCCGTCGCGAGGAAGCGGCGATGGATGCTGTTACTGGAGAGGGTTTTCAAGGTGCGTTGCGCAGTCCAGCGCGTTCGCAGCATATAACCTATGTGGATGTGGCTCTTTTAGCCCGGCACTTTGGGGTGAGCTATGCGGCGGCGGTTTGGCGGTTGCGCGGTTTGAATCTTCTAAGTGCTGAACAAACTGAGACTCTTCTCGATCAGACGGAAGAGGCTAACCGCTATTTGCGCGCTGTGAGGGCTTATGCCGATGTAGAGGATTCCGAAGACGAAACGCCCCGAAATCACGAGTTGGATTGGCAGGTTCTTTGGCTGGCTCTGGAAGCGTGGTGGCGCGAGGAGATTTCGCAGGGGCGACTGCTCGAAGTGGGCCGCCTGTTGAATATTGAGGACGAGACGATTCTGGATCTGGCGAATTGAGGCTTTCTGAATGCGACAGCAAAGTCCAACGCCGATTGTTCTGGATGCGTCGGGTTAGCAAGCCCGCAGTTGAGGTAGGTAAGGTGGTGGAGAGTATGGACATGATAAAGGATTTTAGACAGTGGGTAATAGAAGATTTTTTAGATGTGTACATAGAGTTTAGGCGCAATAGTTTTGATAGTTTTTATTCCAAGACAGATGTTGAAAAATATAGCAAGATGGGGCGTGCTGATCGTTGTAAAGAGTTACTTAAGCATTTTTCAGAGATACAGGTTTATTCTAAACATTATATTAAAGTGCCTTGTATGTGTTGTGGTAAGGATGATGGCAATGAGGGGAATCATGTTATTGGTAATGCAAATTACTTAAAAAAGTATCTGTCACATAATGGACATGTGTATGTTTTGAAACGAGATTTCAAAAGAAATTTTGATGGTAAAGATGTTAATGACCCCATGTTTTGGTCTTACGAAAATTTTAAGTGGGAGCATAGAGGACGTCAGACTCCTGATGTGACCTTTCGAGGATTTTGTAAAGATTGTGATAATAAATTGTTTTCGGATATTGACAATGGGATAAAGGACAAAAAAGATTTTTTTAAGCAGATATATCGTAGTGCTTGTTCTTTATATTTCAGGTTTTTAGACCAAACAGTTAAAAAGTGTTATATAGCAGATGTGTCGGAAGATCTTGGTTTGTCAAAAAATGGGTGGTCGGACCTGATGTTTCAATCAGAGTATGGAGATATAGATTGCAAGCCTGTTAATACAAAGTTTGTCCAGGGGCAATCATTGTATGGTGCATATCAAAAATATCGTATAACAAAAGAATTGCAGGCAGGACTAGATTATGAAAAAGATGCTGTGAGTGTGGCTTCCTGGTGTGTTGAAAACCCTTCTATTTATTGTGGAATGGTGGTTGAACGTCAGGGTAAGGGAAAATTTGAAAGGGTCAATGGTTTATATAGGCAAGTGGATCATATTTATGATGTTGTTGTGGTTTTACCTTTGCAAAAAAATGAAACAGTTGTGCTCAATGTGACGTTGCCTTTTGGGATAGAAGGACATATGCCTGTAGCAGAGTATTTGTCTGCTTCTAAACGACCAGATATTATTTTAACTCGAGATATTGTATTGGGGCTAGGGACTTTGTGTGATTTGTATATGTCGCCTCGGTTTTATGATTCTTTGCCTTCAGAACATTTAGATTTGATTACAGATGTGAGTAAGCATTCGGATTTGCCTGCGATAAGTTTGTTTGATGGGGGTAGCGTATAGTGTTTGAAATTAACATGGTGTTTGGTATTGGAGAATGATCGCGATGAAAGAGCTGAACGATAAAGAGACCACGGATGAGATTATCCAAGAGACCAGAAGAATCAAAGAAGCCCTGGCAAAGTCTATGGATTTTGACATTGATCGCATTCTAAAAGATGCAAGGCTGAGACAGGGGAAGAGCGGTAGGAAGGTTCTTTCGTCTCCAGTACAGCAATTGGTTGATTAGGTGCTTATTAATGCGATCTGATGGAGGACCGGTGGGAGTTATGGACAAGGAAATAACAATAAACTGTATCCACATGAACCTTGATGAGTTTCGCGACCTGAAGGATGGCTGGATCGAAGGAGAAGGAGTGGCCCCAAGTCTGGACGGACTGGACTGGTTGGCCGCGACTTTCGACCGCCACTTTCCCGATGACTTGCCTTTGCCCTACCTTTATCCGACGCCCAAAGGTGGTGTGCAGGCAGAATGGTCTCTATCGGCGAACGAAATCAGTCTCGAAGTAGATCTCGTTACTCGCCAGGGGGCATGGCATCGATTGGATATGAACACCAATGCTGATGATGCACGAAAATTGAACTTGGACGACGTCAAGGGTTGGACATGGGTTGTTGCGGAAATTCGCAAAATGGCGGAAGGGGCGATGGTGTAAAAGGCTCTGGTGTGAATAAGTTTCGCATCGCCTAACGGGAGGGACTGATGTATATCATCAGAATCAAGTTTGATCGTTTGCGAGATGTCCGCATTACGGACCTAATTGAGGCGGTTGGTGTATATGTGATATGGGATGGTCGTGCAAAGTCCCGGCCATCTTACATTGGGGAAGGAAGAATTCTAAGGCGATTTTCCGAGCACGCTAATCGATTTGCAAAGCCATTCGATGGTTATATTGGCATTTTGGGAGATGATAGTACGAGAACTACTAAACAAGAAGCTGAGATCGTTGAAGCTCTTTTGATTCATGTTGCCGAGGAAGTAGATAGAGCACCCTCTGCCAACAAAGCTCCCGGCAAATTTACAGGTCTAACTCGAATCTTCCGGTCCCACGGTCATTTGCGAATTCGCGTTTCAGGATATGATCCGTTAAGTATTCCAGGTCAGACTCGGCGTCTCTCAACATCAAAAGTCATTGAACTCAAGCTTACAGACTACGGTGTACTCGTCAACCACACATGGCGGAAAAGGCGGAAGCAAAGATAGTTGCCAACACTAACCAATTCCACATTGTTAATGAAATGCGTCAAAAATGCCTTTCTCAGAAATCCGTTATGAATTTCTTTTCTAAAATGAAAGAGAATCCTCTTTTGATCTTTCAGGTCATTCTCATCGTCCTGCTCATCTTGTTGGCGATAGTTTTCGTGGTTGTCATGTGCTTCGAAAATCCCAAGCGGATTTTCAACCTGTTAGGGGTATCTGAAAAAGATCAACCAAAATACGAAGTTCTGAAATTTTTGGGAATCGGCATGGGCGGCGTACTGGTCGCCTTGCAAGCCCTGGCTTCTCACAGACGCGCTAAGGCGATGGAAGATACCGCAAAAACTCAGGTTGATGCCGCGAACGCCCAAGCGAATGCAGCACAAGCTCAGGCGAGGGCCAATGAGCACACCGAGCAAGGACTACGGCAGGAACGCCTGAAAAACGCTATTGAACACCTGGGACACGATTCGGACTCCGTGCGAATGGGTGGGGCCTACGAGCTTTTCCATCTGGCGGAAGACAATGAAGATTTGAGAAAAACGGCATTTGACATCCTCTGCGCCCATATTCGTCAGACGACGGGTGAATATGAGTATCAGAAAATGTACGGATCTAAACCCTCGGAAGAAATCCAAAGTCTGTTGGCATTGCTGTTCGTGCAGGAGCACGAAGTTTTCAAAGGTCTTCACATCAACTTGCGGGAAAGCTATCTAAACGGGGCTAATCTCAGAGAAGCGCGTTTACAGAGAGCCGTTCTGACGGGAGCGCATCTACAAGGAGCTTATCTTATGGGAGCACACCTACAAGAGGCTAATCTTTCCAAGGCGCACCTGCGAGGAACTTCTCTTAGTGGGGCAAAATTGCAAAAGGCTGAACTTAGCATGGCGCATCTGCAAGGGGCTTATCTTATGGGAACGCACTTG
>JAPPMR010000704.1 GCA_028818995.1 Candidatus Poribacteria bacterium
ATCAATACATGTTTTTAGATTTTCTGCAGTCTCGCCTGCTCTGGCTTTGCGTGTCGCACGGCTTGAATATGTGAGTTCATCAGTAGCATTTTCAATAGCGGACAATTCTCTATATGCCTCTGCAAGTTGTTCAATCGTTTCACGAGTACTTGTGTTGCCAATAAGGAGTCGGAGTTCGGTCAAGTTCTGTAGTTCTTTTGCAATACTGGTGAAACCATTGAGAAAAAAGTACCCGACAGCAAAACGGGCACGCTCAGTTGAATCTAAAATGAGGTTGACGTGTTCAATTAGTTTTTCGTTTCGGTTGTCAATAATATCGTGTGTCATATTTCTGTTTTGAATTATATACTCTTTGCTTTTTGTAAGCGGGTTGTTACCAAGTTGTGTACTGCCTCGTAGACTCCATCGCGCTCACCTTGTGTCAATTCTAAAATGTCAAAAATGATGTTGTCAATCTTACGCCGCGCAGGGGATGGGTCTAATACATCCCATTCTTCTGATTCAAGTACAGTTTGATCAATATCTTCACTTAACGCAAATTCAGGATTGACGCATAGTAAGTCTTCTAATTCGTAAATCATGATTGTCAAGGCTCCACCTCCAAGGCTTGAACGTCCGTTTACATTTACCATTAGTTGAAAGAGAGTAGAATTGAGGAAGAAACAGACGAGACTCTCAGATTGGTGCGATGTGTGGATTTCTGAAAAATTATTCGTTGCATAGCAGCCATCAGGAGCATATACTGTCCGAACAGTCGAACCAATCACAAGGGGAAAATTGAGAGGTGGTGCTGGACGTTTTCCGACATCATACCACCGCTGTCTTGTACGGCAGCTTGGACGTTGGTGGATCCCTTGGGATTCTCCGTATTCAATGTACAGCAGTGCCGAAGTGCCTCGAAGCGCGTTTCTGGATTCATGGCACATAAAAAGTTGGTAAGGAAGTTGTGCTGAGTTGACGCGGAGGTTCCTAACATCTCTTGGGCTATTGATAATTGGGCGTAAAAATTCTTCTTCAATTTGCCATGTTGCAATTGTTTCTCTATTGAGAAGGAAAAAGTTATTTGCTCCAGTTTTTAAGCCCATACGGACCTCTGCTATCTCTCCCACACGTATGAGTTGATCTTGATGATTCTCTAATAGATACCAATAGATATTGGGGGCGCGGAGGTATTTACCACCCCATTTGTCACCTGTGTATTTCTGTTCTCTTGTGCCTTCATGTAAAAGTTCTCGTTGTGATATTTGATGTATACTGTATTCTGGAGTTCGTGTGCGTCCTTCCGCCGTTTCTATTTCGTAGAAAATGATAGGATCCAGAATTGCTTCAAAGGGTACCGTGCAGTTGACAAAACTAGTACTGTGCTGTAACCTCGACTCACGTGTTTTATCTAAAGCAGAGATGAGACATATTACGGTGTTGACATCAGCGGAGGCAAAAGAGCGTTTCGCTGAATTGTCTAAGACCACCTTGAGATGGACCCAATTTAGTAAGAACTTTTGGAGGTTCCTGCCGTAACCGACATCTAACCATGAGTTGGAGGTGATGGTGCAAAAACTTCCCTTTGAGTTAAGTAGGGAAAGCCCGTGAAAGTAAAAATAGACGTAGAGGTCGCTTTTGGCATCCAATTTATCTTTCACTGAATTTCGGTTTTCATTATAGCCAAAGTATTCTGGAAATGCCTGATAGATTGCCCTCGTCAATTTTGCTTTATAAGCTTTTTTATTAGCAGGTGTTTTTGCTTCATCACGCGGTAACATTAGGTCACTAATATCTTCTTGGCGTATGTAGGGTGGATTTTCAATCACAATATCAAATCCTTTGCGTTGATTAAAGATTTCAACGAAGGCGATGTCCCAGACAAAGGGTGGTGTTGTGTTTGAAGAAAGTACCTCTTGAGCGCGTTGAACCTGTGCCAAGTTTTCTTTGTGGCGTTCAAGTTCTTTCTGCATGTTCACCGTTTCAAGACTCATTTGCTGTGGTTCGGAGGATTCCATCCCCGGTAGTGTAGTTTGTTCGGAAGGATCTTCAATCCATGCTTTAAGTTTGCGAATCTCTTTTGAAATCTCTGTATCATAGTTCTCAAGGAGTTCTCGGAAAAGATTGTTTTCTGCTGTATGCACCTCTTCTTTTTCTGAATACTGTCTGTCTTCATCATTGTTGTAAAACTTAAGTTTTTCGTTTCTAAGTTCCGTGATTTTGCGCTTTATGGTAGCAGGCACGCCACTTTCGATTTCACGCGTTTGCGCAAGGTTCATACCGCCAATGTCTTGCACAATACTATCGCCGTGGCGGATATTAAAGGAAAAATCGGGCAGCAAAGGTTCGTTTCTTACCTTCAGTTCGGCAGCGGTGAATTCTGCATCAATAATCAGTGTCAGCCAGAGTCGGAGTTCAGCAACTTTGCATGCCCACTGTTTCACGTCAACACCGTAAAGGTTTTTACCGATGATTTCTTTCCTGCGTTCAAAACGTGATTCCACGTTGATATCAAGATAGTTTTCAGCCCGCTCACGTAAATCATCAAGAACGTGGAGCATGCCGACAAGGAAGGATCCGCTGCCGCACGCTGGGTCAACTACAGTAATCTCAGTTAGGTGATTATAAATATCCTGCCAAAGATTTGCAAGTTTTGCATCTGCTTCTTCTTTTTCTTCCGGCTCAAAAGCGAATAGTGCTTCATAGAATAGGAATTTATCCTCTTTAGTGCCGATGTGGTTAGCGAGGTTATCAACGAGTGCGAGTCTGCACATCAGGTCTATTTCGACACGTGGCGTATAGAAGATTCCCGCATCGCCTCTCTCTTCATCCTCAACAGAGACAAGACTCTCATAAACCTTACCTATCATCTCTGGGTCAACTGCGACCTCCTGATCAAGGGGTGTATCTTCTGCAATGGTAAAGTTGTATTTCTCAAAGAAGGTGAAAATATTCTGCCACAATTGATCTGGAACTTTGGCAACGTATTCTGTATCAAGTTTATTTTCGCGGAATAACCCACCGTTGAGGTAAGGAGCAAGTTGCAGGATTTTCTTTATTTTCTCGGGGAAGTAGGTAAGTCCCCCGTGAAAGCGGTTGTTAAAAGCCTGAAAAAAGAGTACGTTCAACCATTTGTCAACGAAAGTATTTACAGGTTGTTGTGAATCTTGATATGCTTGCCAAAAGGTATAGAGGAATTCAGTATCGTTTCCCAGCCACCGCTTGCGTTGAATGAAATAGAGGAATAGACAACGACTTAGAAATTGTAATGCGTAGTCGTGTGCCCATTTTTCGTCGTCTGTTTGATCATCAAGTTCATTTTGAAGTTGCTTGAAAACACGTTTAAAGTCCTCAAAGAATGCCGCTGTAACGGCTTCCACGTTGAACGCTTCTGCGTGTTGTTGACTAATTTCAAAAGCGGTAACGTATTCTTGCCTTTCAAAAAGACGACCTTGTTCGGGAGTGTCAATTTTCTCTATATCCAGCATTGCGATACGTTCGGCAGCAGTGCGGAGTCTCTCATCGGGCGCGATCGTAATTCGTCTAAAAAGGTTGCGTTGTTTTAATTTTCTGTTATCTTGCTGCTCGGTTTCCTTCTGCTGCTCACGGGTAATTTTAACGTTGATGAAATGCCATTGTTCTTGCACAGAATTGCTAAATACATAGAGTGCATCTGGGAAACGAGTTTGCAAATGTGTGATAATTTGGCGTTCTTCAGTTTTAAGGAGTTTTTCATTATTGAGTTTTACATAGATGATGTGAAAATCTTTATTTAGTCCTGCGGTGGCAAAAAGGAGTGGATTCTCTGCTACGAGATTAGCAGCACTATCGGGCAGATTTTCAATGGGAGTGTTATCACGGTTGTAGTTAAGTTCTATCCAAAAAAGTTCTCTGAGTGATTCAATACCCTGGAAGTTTTTTAAGCACTTGTAAATATTTCGCGTATTCTGAGGCAGTGGCATCAACTATCTCCGAATTCTAAAATTTTCTACATTTTACTGAAAATCCGATTTGAAATCAACTGAAAATTTTGTTTTAAGGCAGTTGCAATGAGAATAAGCGGAATCAACGCCAAATGCGTGGATGGCATTTTGGCAGGTATTCTGCATGATTTGGCGGTAGAGGACAAAAATGTCTATTTATTTTAAAGAATTCACTATAATTTCATTGGGGATTTTTCTTAAAATATTACCATACGGTATGTTTTTTCATACCACGGTATGTTTTCTAAATTCGATGTAAACTTAGACTGTGTATGGGTTTATAGGCATTTTTCTTGTTTGGACTAAATTTTAATTTTTCTATTCCTCGTCTGTATTGAGAGTTCACGGTTTTCCTCTTGTTTTTCATACTGATATTATAACTCATAGTGGGGTGTGGTAAGAAGTTTTGTGTTGTTTGGAACAATAGATATCCAATATAATTCCAATATGTTTGCAGAAAAAGTTGATGGTTGTCTGAACGAATCAAAGCTAAGAGTGCTTCGCTACAGTTGAATATCTCTTTTTGTTTTTGAGAATAGTTTAATCATCAACCTATCTAAACCCTGTTATAGTAAGGCATGAAAGCATAATCATTAACTAAAAATCGGAAAAATCATCAACCGAATCATCAACCCGTATAAACCTTGATGTATTATAGGTTTATAGCGTAATCATCAACCGAATTCGTTAGAAATCATCAACCAACACATAATGTGTTCCACGCGCTTTCCCCTTTTTTACCAACACACCACTTTCTACCAATGTCACTAACTCCTTATGGGCTGCGGCATGTGAGAGATTAGCAAGTTGCTGTAATTCCCGATTGGTAATTTGACTGTTTTTTTCGACATAGGCAAGAATCGCCAGCTGCCGTTCGGAAAGTGCTACTTGTCCAATTTTATCTCGTAAAGCCCTATCTCTGCTATGAGTCAATACTAATTCCTTAACTCTCTGCATCTCAACGGCAATGCCTGCAGTAAAATATTCTAACCACGATGTGAG
>JAPPMR010000910.1 GCA_028818995.1 Candidatus Poribacteria bacterium
GTGCAAAACTATAATCAATAATTGCATTCCGTCTTCCGCGTCTACCCGCGTTATTCCTTAATACCCTGCCTTCAGCATCCAGCAAAGTTAAGGATGGACTCAAAGGCGAATTTAGGTTTTCTGCGGATAAACCGATGGAATAACCGCCAATGTCAGCGAAAAATCCCCAAGGACCGTAACCGTTTGTGATCTTAAAGAGAATCTTGTTCCTGCCTTTGGAAATCGGTAACTCAATCACATCATCGCCTCGCCTGAGAGGTCGATGTACGTATTTAGTAAAGATGAGTTGATCGTTCACCCATATCTTAATCGTATCATCAGAGCCGAGGGACAAGAGATATTTCTGGTCTCGTTCAGATTCAAAGTAAGTTAAAGCGTATCCAGTTACATCGTCTTCTGGGACGTTAGAAAAGACGTTTTCACCTCTGCGATTGGTCTTATACCACCTTATTTTTCGTTCACCTTTACCGACATATTCTTTTTCAAGATCAATTTCGACTTCAGGAGGATAGACGGTATCAAATCCTGTTTCGTCAGTATTATCAAACGGGTGGATAACCCACCAAGGCCCAAGGCGAGAACCTTCTTCAATTGTAAAACGATAATAGTCTACCTCGCCCGGTTTGGAGATACGACCACTGATCGCACCGGGGGTTGTAATATGTTGCGAACCTTCAATTTGTTTTGAGATAAGTTGTCCCATACGGACGACTTCTTCAGCAACAAAAGCGATAATTCGATCGCGTTCAGTCGGTGTCATGTCCGCGTTTTCTTTTTCTGACATGCGCGTGATAGTGTTTTCCCACTGTTCAGCATTTAGTGCGCGGTTATTCGGTGAACGAAGTTCGTGGCATGCGGAGCATTTGGTTTGGAAAAGAATCTCGGACTCGGCATTTTTTGCTTGAGTTTCATTGCCTTCTCCATCAGCAGTCTGGTTGTGAGTGGTTTCCTCAAGTAAGCGTTCAACGTCCTCAACGTACTCGTTGGCGATGAATGGGAAAATACCGTAAGGTGTACGGATAAGCAGGACCCCTGGTTGTTGATCACTTGGTAACTTGACTTCCCACTCAGTTTCTGGCAGATTTTCACCACCAATTGTAGTTTGGATCACGTTCCCAATTGTTCCACCTGTTGGATAAATATAGGTGTTGTAGGGAACAACACCGCTTGTTAAACGGTAGACAGAATCTGGGTTGCCACGATAGAGCAGGTCTCGGATACGGAGAAAATAGGTGCCATCTTCCGGTAACGTGAAGTCAATAAGTGGGTCAAGGCTATAGAATCCGTTGCTACGAGCGAGTTCTTTGCCTTGTGCATCAAAAAGTGAGATTGTCGGATTGAAGAACTGTTGGCTGATGTTATTATATCTATACGCTTTTACATTGAAAACACATCTATCACCTTTGGTTCCTTGAAAAGTGAAAAAATCTTCATCCCCGCCCGGATTGACAACACCGTTGATAATAATCGGCAATTCTATGGCTGTAGCAGATTCAGCAAGGTTATTAGATTCGGTTTCAACTGTGTCGGCAACATCAGTGATTTCAAAAGGCCATGCAGTGGATGCACCGTTTTTGCCAACGATACGAATTTCACGTACACCGATTGGGGCATCGGGAGTAATGACTAATTCGGCAGTCATCCCGCCACTTGCTCTCGCTGCGGATTTCAGATAGTGAACGATATTGGTTTGATCGTTCTCACTGATTTCCGCACCCTTTTCTCGCACCATGCGTTTGACGACAGATTCCCACTGTGTCGCCGTCATAGAACGGTTACTCGGAGAACGGAGTTCATGACATTGCCCACAATTCGCTTCAAAAACAGGTTTATGGGTTTCATCAACTTCTCCACCACCAGTGTTGAGTGTGCCAGTAATACCAGGGTCCCCCTCAACAATAAGAGTATGCGCGCCATCTAAATCTGAACCTTGAATTTTCACTTCAACGGTTTTTCCGACTTGTCCGCCAGCGGGAAAAAGAGAATTCAGGCGCGGAGTGGCTTGTGCAAATAAAGAAATAGGCGCACACATTGAAACCAAAAGCAGCAAATGGAGTAAAGGTTTCAAATTCCACCTTGATCGCAAATCATAGTGTTTATTGAGACAAAAAAGAATATGTTTTTTCTTGATACGCATGGAATGTTACCTCCAAGGTAGTTGTCAGTATTTAGTTATCAGTTGTCAGTTAAGAAAACTGATAATTAACAACTATATTAGGCACAATTCAGGTGCAACGTCTGCACAATAATGTTAGAATTCGTGAGTTAATCTATTGTTTCGGATATTCCAGATTCGAACTTTTCCATCACGGCTACCAGCGGCAACACGATTACCATCAGGACTGATCTTAACGGCATAGACAGCATCTGTAGACTCGTTAAAAGTTCTGCGTCTATTGCCGCTGCCGATATCCCATATTATAACAGAAGTGTCAGCACCACCGGATGCGATAACTTCTTGGTTGTTCCAGACACCACATGCAACGCTATAAACAGGTCCCTGGTGCCCTCTATAATCTCGCTCACGCGCACCGCGGGTATTACCATTGTTATTTTGGGTGACTCTCCAGGACCGGACGACGTTATCAGCAGAACCAGAGACAATCACGTTTTCTCGTGTTGCGTAGGCGAGTGAATAAACTGAGTCATCATTTTCATCAAAACTGACAAGCACCGTATAAGTTTCTGGGTTCCATACTTTTAGCGTTTTATCTTCACTACCCGTGACAAAATAGTTGCCGTTTGGATGGTAAAGCGTACATAGCACTCTGCCAACGTGTTGCGTTAACCATTTTGCTTGTTCGTCTATAGGTGTATTCTCATCAAGTGTTTCTAAGTCAATGACAGCACTAAATTCGTCCATGCTCGCGGTGAGTAATTTAGTATTATCGGGACTGATAGCGATAGATTCAATGGTGTCACCATGGATTTCGAAAGTTTTGATGGGTTCTTCTGTTGCAACATCCCATAAACGGATTTCACCACTTTGTGCTGCCTGCCCACCGCCTGCGTATAGCATCTTTCCATCCGTTGAAAACTTGAGGCAACGTACCCGCCCAGCATGCGGTTCATATTCATGGATTATTTGCTGGGTCTCAAGCTCCCAAAGTTCCACCCACTGATATTTTCCAACAGCAAGTTTTTTCCCGTCAGGACTAAATTCAAGTGCCCAGATAGGTGATAAGAACTTCTTTTTTTCTTGTAAGGGTTTTCCGTCTGTTTGTGCAATAGCCCCAAACACTGCGGAAAATGTAAGTGCCAAGGCAGTTTCATGGTCGCATTTAAGTTGATGAATGTAGTTAATAAGTGCGTAGATAACGGGAAAGGTTGTAGTGGGAATGACTGTCAGAAAAACGTGTAATAAATTCTGCTACTACAGATTTTCACATCATCTGTAATTCAGAAAAAGACTATGCACTAAAGTAGCGTGAGATCAACGGTTGACTGTTGACCTCGCGCTACACCAAGACATCTCGAATCGGTGCGGTTAGAAACCGCACCTACCGTTACTCTTGTTATTTTATCTTACGCCAAGACTCCCCGAATTGGTCGTCCACCGCGTGAAAGCACGATGCGGACACCATCAGGCGATTCAATGCTCTGGTTGTAATCAATACCGAGACTCTGATAGATAGTGGCTGACAAATCTTCAGGACGAACAGGTGTTTCGGCAGGTTCCATTCCAAAAGGATCGGATGCACCGACAACTTGTCCACCTTGAACACCGCCACCCGCTAACATAATAGAGAAAACGCGTGGGTGGTGATCGCGTCCACCGTTTCGGTTGATAACGGGGGTTCTACCGAATTCACCCATGGCAAGAACCAATGTGCTTTCAAGCATTCCGCGTTCAGAAAGATCGTTAATCAGAGTAGCCATTGTTTGATCAAAGGCGTTGAGTTTGCCCGGCAGAGATGAGAAGATGTTGTTATGGTTATCCCAACCGCCATTGCTGACAGTAACAAAGTTGACGCCCGCTTCAACAAGTCTTCTGGCGAGGAGACAACTTTGTCCAAATGTATCGCGTCGATACGCGTCACGCATCTGTTTCGGTTCATTTTTGAGGTCAAATGCGGCGCGAGCATCTTCGGAACTCATGAGGTTGTAAGCTGCGGTATAGAAATTATCCATTGCTTCAACCCTTGGATTCCCTGCTTCGTATTTTTTAAAGGCATTATCAACAGCTTGCCGTAGATTTTTGCGGTCTTCAACACGTTCGTAAGTGACACCTTTCGGAGGCTCTAAATCGCGAACTTTGAAATTGTTGCTCGCTGGGTTGCCATCTGGAGAAAACGGAGCCAACGACGCTCCTAAGAAACCTCCACCAGCATAAGCAACAGGTGACGGAATAGCGATATAGGGAGGCAATGCACTGCGCTGTTCTTTAAGTTTAGCAACAACAGCACCGTGACCAGGAACAGCAAAGCCAGGTAATGGTTGATAACCTGTTATCATATAGTGTGTGCCACGCTCATGAGCGGCTTCCGGGGAAGTCATTGAGCGGATGATACACATTTTATCTGCCTGTTGTGCGAGCCGCGGCATGTGCTCACTAATTTGGATACCGTTTACGTTTGTGGAAATAGGTTTGAATAGACCCCGAATCTCTTCAGGCGCATTAGGCTTGAGATCCCACATATCAAGGTGGCTTGGACCACCGCCTAACCATACAAGAATAACCGATTTAGCGGCGGCTGGTTTGGCAGTAGGTTCAGCTATCGCTTTCAATCGGAGAAAGTCGGTGAGACCGAAGCCAAAAAACCCTAAGACACCAGCTTTAATTAGGTCTCTGCGATAAAATCCTTCGCAGTCTGTGAGTGTGCAGTTTCTTTCGGACATGGGCGTCCTCCTAATATTTTGGCTAACAGGTTGAACTTTTCTTTTTCACTAACGTTGTTACATATTACACTGAGGGTTTTACATAAGGTCATGGAACGAAATTTGGAGCGG
>JAPPMR010000172.1 GCA_028818995.1 Candidatus Poribacteria bacterium
GGTGAAGACAGCGAGAATGTTGGCATCACCCAATTCCGAGTCCGAAAAAGTATCGTTAATGCCTTTGATTACGAAACATTACTGACTGTCGTTAACGCTTCTAATGAAGAAAAGAAGTGCAGTGTAGAACTCTACTTTAATGAGAGTCTATTTGATGTCCGTCCTTACACACTTGCACCTGGTGAGAAGAAATCTGAAATTTTTAGTAATTTCACTTTTGAAGGTGGAGAATTAAAAGCAGTGTTAGATGTCGTAGACGCGCTTCCTACTGATAATGTTGCTTATGCAACGCTACCGAAACGTGAACTCATCTCTGTTTTATTAGTGACAGACGAGAATCCATTTCTGCAAAAAGTCCTTTCCGTTGATGAAAAGTTGAACCTAAGTATTATGACTCCAGCAGAGTACGAGTCTGGTCCAAAAGACGCTCAGGTTGTTGTTTTTGACCGATTTAGTCCAACGACGCTTGGAGATGGGAATTATATGTTTATCTATCCTCCAAAAGCCACTGAGGGTGAAACCAACCCTGTTGCAACATGGAACATCGGAGAAGCACTTGAAACGCCCATTATCACCGATTGGGAACGAACACATCCGATCTTACGCCACGTTCATTTGGAAAATGTGCTAATTGGCGAGGCATACGAGGTAACTCCACCATCTACGGCACAAATTCTTGCGCGTTCGTTTGAATCTCCTGTGCTGTTCGTTGATGTAACACCGAAGCGAAAAATTGTCTTTGCTGCGATTAACATACTCGAATCCGACCTACCATTACGCATCGCATTTCCCGTCATTATCGCTAACACTATCCAGTGGTTTCAACAAAGTGAAGGTATACAGGAATATCACCTGCACACAGGTGAAGTACTCCGCTATAAGGTAGATGCCCAAACTAATTCTGATTCCCAAACTAACCAAGAAGAAGATACCCCTTCTGAAAACTCACAAAAAATCCTAAAAGTTAACGGTCCAGGAGAAAAATCGTGGGACGTTACCGTTGAGAATGATGAGATACTTTTTGATCAGACCTTACATGCAGGTTTTTACGAGTTAACTTTCTCAGATAAACCAGCAGCTGACAACGAAGATAAAACGACTGTCAATAGCGAAAATGAATCTACAAACGACAACGAAGAAGCCGATGACCAGAAACAGGTATGGGCAGTTAACCTGGCAAGTGAGACAGAATCGAATATCGGTATTGCTGAAGGAATTGAAGACTTATTAGCAGAATCAGATGTTTTAGGCACTGGTTCATTTTTCCGTTATCCGCCTTGGATATACTTGGTATTCCTGGCTGTGATTTTGAGTGTTGTAGAGTGGTTTCTGTATCAACGTAGAAAAATCGATTAACAAAATTTGACTTTAACCTTCTCACATGTGCTACTATATGTAAGTGCACCTGACATATAGTAGCACTATTTGCAAACAGACTTGACACATAGTAGCACTATATGTTACCATAAATGTATGGTAAAAAGACAATTTTGGCTCAATCGTATTGAAACTGCTTGGGAACGCCGATCAGTCGTATGGTTGTCTGGTGTACGCAGAGTTGGAAAAACGTGCTTGTGTCAGACACTTCCGAACATTGAATATTTTGACTGTGAACTACCCCGTGTTAGACGGTTGATGGAAGATCCACAAGGATTTCTTGATAGTATTAAAGATGGGCGAATTGTACTTGATGAAATCCATCGATTACCAAACCCCTCAGAGCTGTTAAAAATCGCGGCGGATCATTATCCACAGATTCATATTATCGCAACCGGTTCATCAACACTGGGGGCAAGTGCAAAATTTCGGGATACGCTTGCCGGGCGTAAAACGGAATTGTGGCTAACCCCGATTATTATAGTCGATCTTGCTGATTTTGATCAAACAGACCTTCAACATCGTTTACTGCACGGTGGATTGCCTCCATTTTTTCTTGAGTTGGAATTTCCTGAGTATGAATTCCAAGAGTGGATAGATGCCTATTGGGCAAAGGATATTCAAGAACTTTTTCGGCTTGAACGCCGATACTCGTTTCAGAAATTCGCAGAACTCCTGATGGCACAGAGCGGTGGTGTTTTTGAAGCTACCCGCTTTGCAGCTCCGTGTGAGGTCAGTCGAGGTACAATCTCAAATTTCCTTTCTGTGTTAGAGGCAACTTTTGTAGTCAATATCATTCGACCCTTTAGTACCCGCCGCTCAACTGAAATTGTTGCTGCTCCGAAAGTCTATGGATTTGATACTGGTTTTGTCTGTTATCACCGAGGATGGTCACAACTACGACAAGAAGATCTTGGACTATTATGGGAACACTTTGTTCTGAACGAGATAATAGCACACACACAATCGCGCGATATTCAATACTGGCGAGACAAAAGAGGGCATGAAGTCGATTTTGTCCTTACACGTAAACGTGATATACCAGTTGCCATTGAGTGTAAGTGGGCTGCTGCGGGATTTTCACCGCGTCAATTGCTCGCATTCCGTAGACAATATCCTGATGGAAAGAATTTTGTTGTCGCACACGATGTGGATAACCCTTTCACAAGAGAGTACAACGGTATCGTGGTAAAGTTCGTGAATTTGGATATGTTGATTACCGAAATATTTAACAATAAGGACGGTGGTAGGGATGGATAACAAAACGGTCAAAGTGGCTGGTGCCGTGGTCATTTCATTATTAGTGATGATTATTATCGTCATTTATACACCTAAACCTACCCCCCAACCTGATGAAAATAAACAGACGCTACAAGAACGCCTAAACGAAGATTTTCAACGTATTGAGAAGGAAAGCGCACATCTTAAACTGACAACGGATGCTATCAAAAAAGTACTTGAGGCAACTCAAACGGTAAACCAAAAGATTAAACATCTCTCTGATAATCTTACAAAGGCAATCAAGGCGGTACGACTCCTGTTACAAGAAACTAAGCGAGTCAAAAATGAAAAGTTACAACACAAGTTAGTTACTACTATCACCAAGGCGGTTACAGCGATTGAAGTTCTCCAGGGTATAGATAAGACAAAAAAAGTTACCAACGGTCAAGCACAACCTCCAAACAAAGAAAAGGAACAACATCAGACACCAATCCAGTTGCTTGATGAGGCAATTGAGGCACTCAATGCGGTAGAAAAGATTATAAATGCACACAATGATGATCAAACACACACCCCGAACACAGGAGAAGAAAGCAGAGCACTCATTCAAACGACCAGCGAACTGATAAAAACTCTCGAAGAGATAAATAAAAGTGTAAAGGAAGGTTTCAAGACATTTATCAAAATGAACATAGAGGCGAATAATGCATTATCTGAGGCAACCGAGGCGATTAAAACACACAACGTGGAACTTAAACGCCTCAATGAACAAAACGCAAAACTTAAGCCGCTGGTTGAAAAAAATATTAGTGTAAACAATCAGTTATTTGGAACACTCACCGAGGTAAACAAAGTGACAAAAGCGCTAACCAAAGATATAGAACACTTTAATGATGGAAAAGCAGGTTTAGAGTCACTGATAGAAGCTGTTGACAAAATGAATGATACTGTTCAATCTGCCCTAAATGCACTACGAGAAGCCTATAATGTACACTATGAATACCAACAAGCTAGTGCTTAGTCAAGTGCTAATTGATGGGTTTTGAAGTAGTCGGGAATCGGAGTTCCCTCCTACCATAGGCAGTCCATCAGTAGGAGCGATCTCCGAATCGCGACCTACAACAATATGTTGACGAAGCACTATAATTAAAATGGGTAGAAATACATGTAATCTGACGGAACGCAATTATATTCTTGCTGTATGGAAAGCACATGTTAGACTCAAATGACACATCCCATATAGAAATAAATAATACATCTAAACTCCAACCAATGGGCGTTGGTGACATTCTCGATACGACTTTCAGTCTATATAGGAAACACTTCTTACTGTTTTTAGGAATTGCAAGCATATATTTCTTCGCAATTCTAATTGAATATTCGTTGAAAGGGTTTATATCAGCTACTATCCAAAAAGCACTGATACCAACCCTCACTGCAATGCCATTTGCAATAGTAAGCATAGGCGGGGTAATCTTGGCAAGTGCCACTGTTTACTTAGGTGAAAACATTACAAGCAGTGCCGCACTTAAACAAGTGTTAAAAAGGTTTATCCCAGTGTTAGGCAGTCATCTAATATGGAGACTGTTTTTTGTTCTTACATTCCTGAGTATAGGTTTTTCAATTATCCTAACGATACGTCAAGGGGCATCCGGTATACTTTTAGGATTAATTGGTTTTCCAATAGCATGTTATTTTCTTGTATGTTGGGTGTTTCACTTACCAATTGTGCTGCTTGAAGAGCCACGTGTCGTATACGCACTCAAACGGAGCACAGAACTGGTTCGTAGTACGTGGTGGCAAGTCGTTGGAATTCTAATTCTGATCCTTCTTACGAGTTACGCAATTGCAGTCATATTTAAGGTATCACTTGGATTCATGTTCGTTTTCACAAAATTCGCTGGCAATACCGACTTAAGAAGCATTTTAGAATGGTCAATAATGGATAAGGCACTTGATACCAGTAACTTCTTTTTTTATATAATCATGACATGCGCCGATCTAATTCTTACTACTCTTGTTTTTCCGATATGGACAATCGGACTCACGCTTCTATATTTTGATCGCCGGACACGTAAAGAGAGTTCTGATATTCAGCCAACAGCAAACACCACCTAAGCATTTAGATTTATTCCCAAACAAAAGGATTGAAACGTGAGGTTTTGCTGAAAGTCAGCTTGTAAGTTGGATAGAACTGGTAAAACCCAAATCAACGCTAATGTAAAGGTAATTATGGATCTAACTATAAATTGACACCTATAGATGCGAAAGCGGCGTTTCCATGGTGACCGCAATAGTCACTTGATGTAAGAGTGTTGTTCAGTCGCCCCAATTTTTGCTG
>JAPPMR010000049.1:0-826 GCA_028818995.1 Candidatus Poribacteria bacterium
AGGACTATTACTGAGTATTCGTGTCCCTGATATTCGGTCCTACGGTGAAATCGTGGCGGACAGCGAAGGAAGAATTACAGCCTTCCGCGAGAAACAACCTACCTGCCGTGCCGGTTATATCAACACTGGTGTGTACCTCTTCAATCAAACTATTGCCGACGCATTTCCTACAGAGCAGGACAGTTTCTCAATTGAGCGGGACGTTTTCCCAAAGGTCCGTGATCTTTACACACTACAGGTTTCCGATGCGGATTGGATTGACATTGGTGTTCCAGAACGGCTGGCGTATGCGCGACAACACTTCCAAAATGGAGACTTTCAATGAATCTGGACATCTTTAAGGCGTATGATATTCGTGGCATTTTCGGCGTTGACTTTCAACCGACAGATTTTTATCAAATCGCCTGTGCCTTCGCAAATCGATTCCAACCAAAAATCATTGCTCTCGGACACGATGTCCGCGAGAGTTCACCGCAACTCTGGCAGCAGGTTGCTCAAGGGCTTGTAAATGCCGGTGTTGAAGTCCTTAACCTTGGTCAGATTTCGACCGATATGCTTTATTTCGCTGTCGTGCACTACCAAGCAGATGGTGGCATCATCATATCGGCATCTCATAATCCCGCTGAATATAACGGCATGAAGCTCGTCCGTCAGCATGCCGAACCACTATCAGCCGATACCGGTCTTTTCGATATCCGAGATACCATTAAAAACGGCACCCTATCTCGGAAGCAAAAAACACACTGTCGCAGAATCCCGAAGCCCCTTCCATTCCTGAATGCCTATCTGAAGCATCTTCGCTCATTTACAAACTTGCAGCAGTTCT
>JAPPMR010000049.1:836-4928 GCA_028818995.1 Candidatus Poribacteria bacterium
TTCTCCAGCAAACGGATTGTCATCAATGCCAATAGTGGACTTGCGGGACAGGTTGCCGAACGTCTCTTAGCAGAGACACCTATCCAGATATGTGAGCGGTTGTTTACCCAACCCGATGGCACATTTTCCAAGATTCCCGCCGGCAGACCTGACCCCTTGAGACCCGAAAATCGTGAACTAACCATACAGGCAGTTAAACGGACAAAAGCAGATTTGGCAGTCGCCTGGGACGCAGATGCCGACAGGTGTTTTTTCTTTGATGAAAATGGAGTATTTGTTGAGGGGTGTTATATTACAGCATTGCTTACGGAAAAACTCCTTGAAGAAAAAGGAGAACAGACTGTTATCTTTGATCCGAGAGCCGTCTGGGCGGTAGAGAACGCCGTTGTTTCTGCGAATGGCACGCCGCTTCTCAACCGATGCGGACACTCGTTTATCAAATCCCGGATGCAAGAAACCGGGGCACTCTTCGCGGGGGAAACGAGCGGACATTACTACTTCAAAGAAAATTTCTATACAGATAATGGAATGATTCCCTTATTACTCATCCTTGAACACCTGAGCGCAAACCGGACATCACTCGCCGAATCTGTTGACCGCCTCCGATCCGAGTATCCTGTTTCAGGTGAAATTAACTTTTCCTTTGAAACCGAGCGGCACATGCGAAATGCTATTGGGAGCGTTCAACAAGAAATATACGCTTTGGGGAACCATCCCTGTATTGAAATACCTGTTGATGGTTTATCGGTCAGATTTCACACAGGTTTCCGTCCATTTACTGCTAATGGTCAGGGTCAGGGTAATTGGCGCTTTAATTTGCGGAATTCGAACACTGAACCGTTGTTGAGGCTCAATGTTGAATCTATGGGGAATGAAGATCTCCTCGTTGAACAGACGACACAATTAAGTGAAAAACTTGAAAGCCTTGGGGGTAGCAGAGAAACGCAGTTTCGCTGGGAAAGCAACATCCCTCTTAAGGAAGTGCCCACTCAGGCTCAGAATGTGGAGAAAATCCATCGTCGTTGACATTCGCAAAGACGCACTTCGAACAGCGAAATATATGGGTAGTCGCTTTTAGGGCGACTTGTGGTCTTCGGGGAGGGGTATGGAATATCATCCTCGATGAAACGAGAAGTCAATTGTTACAACTATCTTTTTGGAGTTAATGCTTTAACAAACTCTGACTTTAGTCAGAGATACTTAACGGCAATATAATTGCTAAGGAGTAAACGAAATGGCTTACTATACGGATAGGGTCACCAGAGTAATAGATGGCGACACTTTTGAAAGGGAGAGCGATATATCTACTAATATCCGATTAGAAGATGTGTATGCGCCGGAGCTTGACCAACCTGGGGGACAAAGGGCTAAAGCTTACTTGGAAAGTCTCATAGGTAACAGATGGGTTAATATTGAACATCAATACTATGATAGGTATGGTAGAAGTGTTTCTCAAGTACGAAGGCATAGTGATGGTTTAAATGTCAACCAAGCGATGATTCAATATTTAAAATAGTTTTTAGTTTGTAAAGATGTTTCGGAAAATGGCACAAGTCCAGAGAAATCAGGTTTTGTGCCATTTTAATATTAACTCGTAAGTCTCGGACTTAGAGAACTGCCAACTATTAGTTTGATGTAGTTGAGTTTGTACATTTTTCTGAATCTTGCACCCCTTGCCTGAATATGTTGTGTCCTTAATTTTAAAAGCACAATTATAAACAACAAGAAGGTTGAAAAGAAGTGTTTGATTTCCCAAGAGTTTTACACCGACGTTACCACTGTTGAACAACTTTTTGCCTTGGAAATTCCCAATCAACTTACAATAGATAGAGATTTCGAGGCAGTAAAAGGGAAACTTTACGAAACGAAATATTATCCGATCAGCGAACATCTAAATTATATCTCTTTTCCGCCTGCTTTGGAACGGAAAGCATTCATCGGTAAGCATTTAGATCGCTTTGAAGAGGAGTCAGAGTTCTGTGATCTCGGCTTCGGTCCTGGGGTGTTGACAGCGTTCATTCTACAGCAGAATACCTCGTGGCAAGTTGATGGTGTTGACATTAGTCACTACTGCCTCCATCATGCACAAAGACTCCTGACAAAGAAAAGAGTGCTTGGAAGGGGTAAGTTGTCAGTCGGAGATGTGAGAACCCTACCCTATCCTGATGACACTTTCGATGTGGTTGTCGCGATTGAAGTGCTTGAACATATCCCTGATCCAGAAACTGGATTGTCAGAAGCGATGCGTGTGCTGAAACCCGGTGGATACGCAATAACAGCACTGCCAGTACAACTCCCGCTGATGATGCACCTCTACGATTTTGAGACGCCGGATGAAGTCTTAGCACTCTACAAAAAGGTTGGACTTGAGGTTATTGATTTTGAAACAAAGGAATTCCAGCGTCAAGCAGGGGTTTTCGTCGATACATTCGCGTTGAGTATCAAACCCTAAAGGGAGACAATTTTTTATTATGTCACACTATGAATACTTTCTGATTTTATTAGCACTCGTTTTCTGCGGATATGCAAGTTACACCGATCTGAAGACCCAGAAGATTCGCAATTTCTGTTCACTCGGACTTCTTTACGTGGGAGCACTCGGCCAATTGATGGCGTGGTATCTTGGTACAACAACGCTACTCTATATCTTAGGACTCTTCTTTGGGGGCGGGCTTATCGCTTTTGCTTTCTACTGGTTTGGTATCTTCTCGCCGGGGGATTCCAAACTCTTTTGGGGACTCTGCTTAATTTTTCCACTGTCCCTGTTTAGAAACCTGAGCGGTACCTTAAGTTTTCCACCCCTGATACTCGCACTCAATATTATTGTTCCATACTCAATAGGAATCCTCGGTTATCTACTTTTCAAATTTGCCCTAATGCCGAACAAATTAAATCTGTTCCGGTATTTCTCTAAATCTTACTTTCAAAAGGGGACGCTGCTCGAAAAACTATTTAGTCTACTTATGTTTATCGGTATTGGATCTGGGCTGACCTACTTGTTCCAGTACTTTGAATGGGAACCTGATCGGTTGCTGCATCTCCTTTCAGTTTTGGTGGCGTTCACATTGGTACAGAAATTACTATCGCCGCTACCGAAAACACCCGCCTATTACATAATCATTGGTTTCACATCTGTTTGGTTAGCACTGCAAGCGATGCCATCTGTATCGGTATTTCTCTCCGGTTTCGCCTTTTTCTTAGGACTGTATCTCGTCGTTTTTGTTATTGCTAAGCAGCTAATTCTCAGTTTAGCGAGTATAACCTTGGACAATGCTGTGGACGTGAGTGGCCTTGAGGTTGGAATGATTCCCGCTGAGCAAATTGTTAGGGTGGAACAGCAGGATGGCACTGTCCGCTACGAAAAGCAACAGGTGGATTTTTCGAGCGGCCAGAAGGATAATATCGTTATTTCACCTGATCCCGTAGGTTTAACTGCAGAAGAGATTTTCCAATTGCAAAACCTTGCGGCGGAAGGTGCGTTTGCTGAATTTGGCAATCAGATAAACGTCCAACCCTCGATACGCTTTGCCCCAGTCATTTCCGTCGGTGCTCTGCTAACGGTGCTTTGCCAAGGTCCTTTTTATCTAAAACTGATGCAGCTTCTATAAACGTCTCACCAACAAGAATAATGAACCTTTTGAAAAAATATTAGAAAGCATGTCCAGAGGGAGGGCTTCACTCCTACAGCGATAGTATTCGTCCTGGAGATGGTATTCCTAACACTGTTTGGGAATCCAATCTTGCCAGAACGGAAGCACCGGCAGAAAGGAGATAAACTGAGATGAAAAATAATCTTCGCGGTAAAATCCGTGATTTTATTGCATCTGAGGACGGGAAGGTAAGTATCAAAGCTCCGCTCACGGTTGGTGTAGCCACGGGTCGTATTTTATTTGCCCAGGCAGTCACTGCTCCCGCCCACAACGGGTGGGAATGCGAGCATGACTGGCAATGTCACCATCCGCCTCACAAATGCAGCGTAGGAACCTGTGTTGGTGGTTAAACATCAATGCATGAATCTCAAACAAGTTCCTTAGGATTATAGAATAGGGGCTTGTATTTCAAGCTGAGGCAATCTCAGGAAAAGTCGGGGCG
>JAPPMR010000622.1 GCA_028818995.1 Candidatus Poribacteria bacterium
GCTTAATGCGATGCTAAGTGCTCCTGCATCTATCGCAGCTTCTACCACGTCATCAAATCAAGGTATTAGACTACTGCGATAAGGTTGATGTAACTTATCCTTCATTGCTGCTGATAACATCTCCAATTTTCCGGTGGCAATGCAAGCAACTAATAAGGAACTTCTACTAATATTATAGATAGCATCAGTGAAATCAACGGTTTTGGGTAGAATGTCTCGCGCTTTCTGTGTTGACAATGTAAATTCTGGAATGGCGAGTACAACATGAAGAGTAGGATCACATGTTAGCCGTATTGTATGTACGTGTTTGCCTTCTTGCACCGAAATGACTATGCCACCATATAAAGAAGCAGCGACATTATCGGGGTGTCCCTCTATGTCTGTTGCAAAATTGAGCAGTTCCGAATCAGAGAATGGATTACCACACAGGACGTTTGCTGTCAGTAATCCTCCAAGAATTGCTGTTCCGCTTCCCCCTAACCCGCGAATCGCAGGAATACCGTTAGCAATGTTTAATTTTAAACCCTTGGGCTGTCGCACGCCGCTTCGTTGGAAAACAGATTCTACGGCTTGAAATGCGATATGTTCAGGAGTGCTTGGAATCTTATCAATATCTATCCCGCTGATTACAACTTCTGTTCGGTTCCCAGTAATTTCTAATGTTACGGTGCTGTAAAGTTGCAAAGCAAGACCCAACGTATCAAACCCAGGCCCCAGGTTTGTAGTGCTTGCGGGGATACGCGCGCTAATTTTTTGAGACATACTAAAAATTTCCCAACTTAGCTCTATAACTTTGCAATTGCAGTTTCAATTTGGTGTAATGCCTTTTCAATGTTTTCCAATGAATTCGCATACGAAAGTCGCAGATACCCATCCCCATATTTACCAAAAGCTGTGCCCGGTAGTAGGGCAACTCCTGCTTCATCCATTAAGTAATCTGCAAGCGTTTCACAGGAAAGAGGGAGTTTTGTGACATTCGGAAAAACGTAGAACGAACCGAGCGGTTTGATACAACTAATACCGTCAATAGCATTCAAACCCTCAACAATTGCATCGCGTCGTTTCCGAAATTCCGTAACCATTTGGGTGACAAATGTTTGAGGTCCAGTTAGTGCTTCTATTCCAGCAATTTGTGTGAAAGTTGCAGTGCAGGAATTGGAGTTAATTGTCAGCTGAGTGATCTTATCTGCAATCGGGCGTGGAGCAACACCATATCCAAGCCGCCAACCGGTCATGGCGTACGTTTTTGAATGTCCTTCAATCAGAATAGTCCTTTCTTGCATTCCAGGGAGGCTCAGAATACTCTGATGTGTGCCTTCGTAAAGGAGACGTGAATAGACTTCGTCAGTTAGAATATAAAAAGTATGTTCTTGGGCGAGTTCCGCTATTGCAGCAATGTCTTCTGCTGTGAGGGTTCCACCGGTCGGGTTCTGCGGTGAATTCAGTATCAAAAGCTTTGTGCGTTCAGTGATTGCATCAACCAAATCTTCTATTCGGAAACGAAAATCAACCTCTTCCCGAAGTGCAAGTGGGATTGCTTTTCCGCCGATAAAATCAATAACCGATTCGTAGACAGGGAAGCCAGGTTCTGGATAGATTACCTCATCGCCTTCATCAATTAATGCTAAAATTGTGAAAAAGATAATCGGCTTTGCCCCCGGTGTAACGGTTACTTCATCTGGATGAATTTCCACACCGCGCGTCTCAGAAATGTGCTGGGCAACGACTTCTCGAAATTCGGGTATGCCTGCTGATGGGCAATAACCGGTGTGCCCCTCTTTCATTGCCTTGAATGCAGCTTCACAAACATTCATTGGCGTCGAAAAATCTGGTTGACCTATTTCTAAATGAATTATATCTTTGCCTTGTGCTTCTAAACTTTTGGCTTTGGCTAATACCTCAAACGCAGATTCTGTCCCCAAGCGACTCATCCGCTTGGCGAATGTAGGGCTTCCCAAAATTTTCCTCCTTTATATCTAACAACGAATTCATATTCGCGAGTTTGCCCTAATTGATTCTATAGTTACAAACATCTTTGAACAGTTACATATTCCATGTGTACTTGGTGGTTATTTTGACTTTAAGATTAAACCGGTTGACCCTACTAACCAAGCAGTGTCTTTATCAAGTACAAATACATTCATCATTTTAATTTTTTGAATTTCTTCAGCCATTTCTTCAATTTCCCATTTTTTCCCGCCATTATTGGTGCTGAGAATAATACCTACTCCGAAATCGCCTCCTACTGCCCATCCAGTATGTTTATCTGCAAATTGGACACTTCGGAGAGTCTCTGTGGTGCCGCTTTTCTGTTCTTCCCATTTTTTTCCACCGTTGGTTGTGTGGAGAATGACACCGTTTTCACCAACTGCCCAACCTACTGAAGCATCAAGGAAAAATATATCTTCAAGAATATCCTCTTTTCCTGTTTCTTGCATTTCCCACGTGATAGCTCCATCTGTGGTTTTCTGAATAACAGTTTTCTGTGACTTTGCAGCAGGAAAAACGCGTACTCCGGCGATCCATCCAGTGTTCTCGTCAAGAAACTGAATCGCATTGAACATACTTGTCTCATCATCGCCTACGTTTCCAACTTTTCCGCCTTGTAAGGTTTCCCAATGCCTTCCACCATTTTTCGTTGAAATAATAGTATCGTTCTGACCTACAGCGTACCCAACGTCTTTATTGATGAAATAGACAGCTTTAAGTGCCGTGTTCAATTCAAGGACTTTGTCCACCTTACATACCTGACGTTCCCAGTCTCTACCGTTATTAGTGCTAACAATTATTCCATCTGCACCGACTGCCCAACCATGATTAGCATCTAAAAAATAGATTCCATGTAGGTCTGACTTAAGTTTAATTTCTGATTTTTCCCAAGTTGCCCCACCATTTTTTGTGTATCCAATAAAGCCGGGGTTTTCAAAATCTTCAAAAGCTGCTGAGCCGACAACCCATCCGGTTTTTGCTCCTGTAAATGTAATAGACATATAATCGCGGATGTCTGGGTCGCTTTTCTGTAATATAACCCATCCTGCTGCTGGTAAGGTAAATGCTAAAGTGCAAATGATTGAGAATCTTATGATTTTAGATAAGTGTAGAGATGACTTTAATCTGTTCATGATAGCTCCTTTAATATTTTATTTCTTCTGAGAAGAGTCTAATTAATAGTATACATACGTAACTACTATTAAGTCAATATTCTAAATTTCCTTTTCAAGGTTATTTGGTTTTCTATATTTCTGAGACATTGTTATATGCGTTAATGTATTATATTATTGCCGTAGGTCGGGTAGAGCGAAGCGAAACCCGACAAAAGCGTGAACATGTCGGGTAGAGCGAAGCGAAACCCGACTACGGTATACACCAGTCTAAATCGGTATAATATTGATGCGGTACTATTTCGCAACAATGATTGTTCCTGTTTTAATACTATTCCCAACTTGTAATTGATAAATATAGATGCCGCTTTCAACGATTTCGCCGCTTTCATTTTTACCGTTCCATTTTAGTTCCGTTTCTCCAAGTTGTGCGGTCAATGTTTTTACAAGTACTCCGTTTAAATTGAAGAGAAGTACGCTAAATTCCCCCTCAACATCTTCAACTGCGCGTGCTGGAAAGATTAAGGTGTTAAAATCAGGATCATCCGAAAGCGGTGTGAACGGATTGGGATAAGGTTTATCAAATATCCGAAATCTTTCCTTTGCTGGAGTAGATTCGTTGTCTGCCTCGTCAATCGCGACTACAGCATAAATAAAACTCCCCACTGATAAAGGTCTTCTATCAACAAATTTAAAATCGGAAGATTCATGTGAAACATCATCAGTAGATATTTCACCATCAGGGAGAGGTTCCAAAGTTTCAACTTCTGATGAACCAAAAAAGATTTGATACCTTGTTGTGTCACGGCTAACACTTGGCTTCCATAAGACTTCTATACCTTCGCTTGAGGTGACAACACGGAGCATGTTCGGCGGTTCAGGTGCGGCAGTGTCTTCTGATACCTCTACAGTCTGTATCGGCGAACGTCCTGATTGCAAAAAGAGTGTCTTGTAAGCAGTTATCTCATACGTATGATTTCCGGGGAGAACGTCTACATCACGAAACGTTGTTGATGCTCGGTTTTCTACGTTTATTTGGAAATCTTTATCCCTATAGATGAGGTAACCGTTAACATCTGGATCAGTTGATTTTTGCCAACGGAGTGTTACATCATTTTCACCAGTTTTGTCAGACTCGGCAATAAAGCCAGAAACAGGGGCAGGCGGCACATTTGGGATTACTTGTAATGTGAAGTCATCATTATTTAATTTGCCATCTGCTTGTCCTTCTTCTATATATTCACCGATCGGAACGTCATCGTTATTACGCAGCAGTACTCTAAACACCGCTTCAAAGAAATTATTTGATGTTCTACAGTCAAATGCAATTTCATATCTTGAGTTCTGAGTATCCACGATCGTTTGCGCAAGTTCTATACGCAGCGCATTTCCAGAGATTATCGCTTTCGCTTTTAGTGTTTCTTTATCTCGTAAGATACTATCAAAATCGGATACCTGGGGAACAAACCCTGTCGGCATAGTTATTTCAATAGTCTTGATTTCTTCACCGATTTCTGCCAATGACCTATCAATTTGAAGCGTGACAATGAGTGGCACCGTTGAGCTGGCAGGGACTATACCTTTAGTTTGTCCAGCAACGTTAATTTCGCCCTGTGATGTGACCGCACCGTAACTATAGTGAGTAAAAAGTAGGCTAATGATTAAGACCAAAATAAGAAATGGATTTTTCATGAGGCAATAACCTTTGTTAGAATAGTAGATTTACAGAAAATCGTTGTGTTGTGTTATCTTGAAGGTCACCGGTCAGTAACTGAAATCCGTAATCAAGTTGAAGTGCTGTACTACCAATTGG